>JBIPOQ010000222.1:0-6238 GCA_044379055.1 Myxococcota bacterium | reverse complement strand
TCGCGGCGGCGCTGCTCGCGCGGCCGGGGCTGCTGCGGATCGCCGACCGTCTCGGGCGCGCGCTGGCGCGGGCCCTGCCCGCGGCGGCGCTCGAGGCCCTCGCGCGGCCCTGGACCCGACAGCGCGCGCTGCCGCCGATCCCGGCCGAGAGCTTCCGGACCCGATGGAAGAAGGGGATCCGGGACCGGGGAGGACGTCCGTCGTGAAGACCGCCCGCGACGCGATCCTCGGGGCGCTCGCTGCGACCCGGCCGGCCTTCGGCGCCGCGCGGCGGGGCCTCGCGCCGGTCGCGATGCCCCCGGATCCGGAAGGCGTGCTCCGCGCGCGGGTCGAGGCCGCAGGGGGGAGGCTCCAGGTCGTCGCGCGAAGGGATTGGGTCGACCGGGTCGACTGGCCCGTCGTGCTTCCCCCGAAAGGCGCCGCCCCCGGCTTCGGACCCGCGGACGGCCCGTCGATCCATTCGGCGTTCCCCGAGATCCCGAGCCGCGGGCTCGATCGCAGCGCGAGCGCGACGCCCGACTTCGCGGCGCTCGATCTCTGCATCCTCCGCGGCGACTTCGCGGTCGTCGAGAACGGCGCCGTCTGGCACGTCCCGCGCTCGCCGCGCGAACGCCGCGCCGCGCTGCTCGCCGAACATCTCGTCGTCGTGATCGAGGGCGATGCGCTCGTGCCCTCCCTCCACCAGGCCTACGAGCGGATCGACCTCGCCGCCCTCTCGTTCGGCTGGCTCCTCTGCGGGCCGTCGAAGACCGCCGACATCGAGCAGGCCCTCGTGCTCGGGGCCCACGGCCCCCGCAGCCAGTCCCTCGTCTGGCTCCGGGACGAGCCGCTCGACGGCGACGCCCGCCCCTGAATCGGCGTCCGCGCGCGAGCGATCCCGCAAGCCACCCGCAATTCGTGTTCACACCTGCGCATTCGGCGCCCCGCCGCGCTACACAACCGGCCAGCTCGAAGCCGGCCACTCCGTGCGGAGGCCGGCCCGTCTCCGACCCGGCGCCCACGCCGCAGGACAGGCTCAAGCAGGCCCCATTCCATGGATCTCCGATTCCTCCTCTTGCTCGTCTGTTTCTTCGTCTCGGGCTTCGCAGCCCTCCTCTACCAGACCGCGTGGACGCGCGAGTTCGCGTTCCTGTTCGGGACGTCGGAGCTCGCGGTCGTCGCGGTGCTGGCGGCCTACATGGGCGGTCTCGCCCTGGGCGCGGCGGCGGCGGCGCGTTATGTCGGACGGCTCGCCCGGCCGGTGCTCGCGTACGGCGTGCTCGAGCTCGGCATCGCCTTCGGCGCCCTCGCGGTGCCCTTCCTGATCCAGGCCGTACAGGGCGCCTATCTCGGCCTCGCCGGCGGCCTCGAGGCGCCGCCGGAGACGATGGCGCTGACGACGGCGCTCTTCCATCTCGTCGGCTCGTTCGTCGTGCTCGTGCCGTGCACGGCGCTGATGGGCGCGACGCTGCCGCTGCTGGCGCGTTATGCGGTGGCCGAGGACTCCCAGGTCGGGCCGCGGATCGGGATCCTGTACGCCGTCAACACCTTCGGCGCGATCGCCGGCACGCTGACCGCCGCCTTCGTGCTGCTGCCGGCCTTCGGCCTGCGCCAGACCGTCTTCATCGGGATCGCCGGCAACGCCGTCGTCTTCCTCGCCGCCGCAGCCCTCGCGAAGGGCATCGCCGGCATGCCGCCCGAGAGCGAGGCCGACCCCCGCGCCGCCCGCGGCGTCTTCCACTGGATCCTCCCGGCGATGCTCCTCTCGGGCGCCGTCTCGTTCCTCTACGAGGTGCTCTGGACGCGGCTGCTCGGCCAGGTGCTCGGCGGCAGCACGGCGGCCTTCGCGTCGATGCTCGCGAGCTTCCTGCTCGGCATCGCGCTGGGCAGCGCGGTCGCGAGCCGCTTCGCGAAGACGCGCAGCGCGGCGACGATCGGCTTCGCGGTCGCCCAGATCGGCTCGGGCGTGCTCGGCTGGTTCGCCTTCCGCATGGCCGACCAGCTCCCCGACCTGATGGCCCGGGTCGGCGCGACCGCGGCGACACCGGCGACCGGCGCGGCGGTGGCGGGTCTCGTGCTGCTGCCCGTGACCCTCTGCATCGGTGCGACGTTCCCCTTCGGCGTGCGCCTGCTCGCGAAGGACGCCGACGAGGCGGCTTCGGTCTCGGGCCGCGTCTACGCCTGGAATACCGTCGGGTCGATCGTGGGCTCGATCGGCGCGGGCTTCTTCCTGCTGCCGATGCTGGGCCTCGAGGGCACGGCGCGGGTCGGCATCCTGACGAGCCTCGGGCTCGCCGCCGTGACGGCGCTGGCGAGCGTGCCGAGGCGGCCGGTCCTGGCGGGGATCGCGGGCCTCGCGATGGCGGCGGTCGCGTTCGTCGGCCTGCCGCGCCCGGAGAACCTGCTTCTCCACTCGGCGATCGCCGGCGGCCGGGTCGCGGGCGAGATCTACTACCTGGGCGTCGGCCGCTCCGCGACGGTCACCGTCGTCGAGCACCACGAAGGCTGGCGCATCTCGACCAACGGGCTCCCGGAGTCCGGCGTCGAGCGGCGCGAGGTCCCCGACCTGCGCTTCAACGAGACCGCCTGGCTCTCGCTCCTGCCGACCGCGGCCCGGCCCGAGGCGGAGGAGATGCTGATCATCGGCCTCGGCGGCTCGAAGACCCTCGAGGCGACGGCGACGACGGTGAAGTCGATCGACGTCATCGAGCTCGAAGAAGAGGTCGTGAAGGCCAACCGGATCATTCCGCGCGCGGTCCAGGCTCTCGACGATCCGCGCGTCCACCTGCGCATCGGCGATGCCCGCGGCGCGATGAACCTGTCGGAGAAGCACTACGACGCGATCGTTTCCCAGCCCTCCCATCCCTGGACCTCGGGCGCGTCCCATCTCTATACCCGGGACTTCTTCGAGCTCGTCCACTCGAAGCTCGAGCCCGGCGGCATCTTCGTGCAGTGGATCGGCGCGGGGTTCGTCAACGTCGAGCTGTTCGGCAGCCTGATGGCGGCGATGTCCGAGGTGTTCCCGTACGTGCACGTCTACCGGCCGGTGCCCGCCGCGATGGTCTTCGTCGCCTCGGATCAACCGATCGATCTGCTCGAGTCCGGACCGCGCGCCCTCGCGGCCGCGCCCGAGAGCTTCGGCATTCACGGCATCCATCGCGTCGAGGATTTCTACGCCAGCTGGACGCTCGATTCCGACGGCGTGCGCAAGCTCGCCGAGGGCCGGCCCGTCAACACCGACGACCACAACCGCCTCGCGACGACGCGGCTTCCCTCCGCCGATCGCCACATGAATCGCGACGTCTTCGATGCGAGCCTGGCGGTGGTCGATGCCCTCACGCCCGAGCGCCTCGCCGAGGTCGACGCGGTCGCGGTGATCCGCCGCATGAACTGGAACGGCGAGCCCAAGCGCGCGCGCAAGCTCGCGCGGACTCTGCCGCCGCCGGTGCGGATGACCGCGGAAGCCTGGCTCATGCTCGACGACGGCCCCCTCGCCCGGGCCCAGGCGATGTTCCGGCGCGCGCTCGCCGCGGATCCGACGTCGAAGGCGGCCCGGGCCGGCATGATCGCGAGCTTCGTCGGTCAGGAGCTCGACGCGGCCACGTTCTCGCCCGGCGAGTCGGCGGTCGCACAGGCCAACGAGCGGCTGCGCGCCCAGGACTACCCGGCCCTCGAAGAGCTCGATGCCGCCCTGGCCTCGATCCACCCCGGCGATCTCCTGTTCGGGGCAGCCACCCGCGCGCGGGTCGCCTGGCGCATCGAGGGCACCGACCCGGCCGAGGGTCTCGCGGCCATTCCCATCATCGATCGGCTCCTGTCGCGGGAGCGCACGCCGGACCACTACTTCATGCGGGCCAAGGCCGGCGCCCTCGCCGGCGATCCCGCGATCGCCTGGGCGGCCCTCGCCCAGGTCACCGCCAACGGGCGCCCCCGGCCCTATCTCGTGAAGAGCGCCCTCGAGCTCACGAAGACCCTCGGTCCCGAGCCCGAAGGCTCCCAGGTCATGAGCCAGCTGGCGTATCTCTCCCGCGGCCGCCGTTGAGTCGCGGAAGGCCCGCTCGACCCTTGAAAAAATTGCCCCTAACGGATCGATTTTTTGGTTAGACTGGCCGCCATGAAGATCACCTTCGAGCTCTCCGACAAAGACCTCCGTTATTTCCGCCAGGTGCTCCAGAAAGTTCGCAAAGGCGACAACGCCGAGAACGAGGAGATCATCCTGCGCGAGGCCGAGGCCCTGCTCGCCGACGTGCGACAGGCGGAGGCCCCGGAATTCGTCCGCAATCGGATCGAGCAGCTGCACAAGCTGATCGAGATGCTGCGCGACACGCAGTGGCGCCTCGAGGGCTCGGACCGCAAGCGTGTGCTCAACGCCCTCGCCTACTTCGCCGATCCCGACGACCTGATTCCGGATCGCGTCCCCGGCCTCGGCTATCTCGACGACGCCGTCATGGTCGAGCTCGTCGTCCAGGACCTGCGCCACGAGATCGAGGCCTACGACGCGTTCGTCGAGTTCCGCAAGGAGCGCAAGCGCGCAGCCGCCGCCGAGCCGGACGCCCTCGAGAAGCGCCGCGAGTCGCTCCAGACCCGGATGCGCCGACGACGCCGGGGCGACCGGGAGCGCCACATGCGCCAGCGCGGCAAGTCGCCCATCAGCCTCTGGTAGCGTCTCGTCCGGCCCGGAAAGCCGCTCGGTTCTCGCGTCGAAGGACCGCCCGGAGGCCCGGCTCCAAAGCCGTCCGCCCCGCCCTGTGGTAAAACCTGCGCCGCTCCAGGAGGTCAGGTATGCGGCGTGTCGCCATCACGGGTCTAGGTGTGGTCTCGCCGGTCGGCGTCGGTCAGGACGCCTTCTGGCAGGGATTGCTGCGGCCCCAGCCGACCGGCGAACGCCGGGTCCACGACTTCGACCCGACCCGGGTCTACGACGATCCCAAGGCGATCCGCCGCGCGGATCGCTTCGAGCAGTTCGCGATCGCTGCGGCGAAGGAAGCGCTCGCCCAGTCCGGACCGCTGACGGCCTCGGCCGAGCGGACCGGCGTGCTCGTCGGAACGGGCATCGGCGGCGCCGACATCCACGAGGAGCAGACCAAGATCCTCGTCGAAAAAGGCGGCCGCCGCGTCTCCCCGTTCACCGTCCCCATGATGATGGCCAACGCCGCCGCCGCGGCGATCTCGATCCAGTGGGGCTTCCAGGGTCCCTGCGAGACCGTGGCGACGGCCTGTGCGACCGGAACCCACGCGATCGGCCAGGCCACGCGCTGGATCCAGTGGGGACTCTGCGATGCCGTGATCGCAGGCGCGTCGGAGGCCGCGATGACCGAGGTCTCGCTCGCGAGCTTCACGAACATGAAGGCGATGTCGCCGAGCGGCCGCTCGCGGCCCTTCGACGTCGCGCGCGACGGCTTCGTGATCTCGGAAGGCGCGGCGATCCTCGTGCTCGAGGACTGGGAGAGCGCGAAGGCCCGGGGCGCGACGATCCTCGCCGAGATGAAGGGATCCGCGAGCCTCGCCGACGCGTATCACATCACGGCCCCCGCCCCCGGCGGCATGGGCGCGTATCGCTGCATGGCGCGCGCGCTGGCCGACGCGAACCTCACCGCGCGCGACATCCTCCACGTCAACGCCCACGGCACGAGCACCGCCCTCAACGACGACTGCGAGGCCCAGGGCATCGCCCAGCTCTTCGGCACGCCCGGCCCCATCGTGACCTCGATCAAGGGCGTGACCGGGCATTCGCTCGGGGCGGCGGGCGCCCTCGAAGCGGCGGCGGTCGTGCTGAGCATGCAGCACGGGCTGATCCCGCCGACCGACGGGCTCGAGAGCTTCGACCCGGAGTTGCCGAAGATCGACGTGGTGATGGGGGGGGCGCGGGAGTGGCGACCTGGGCCTTCGCTGTCGAATTCCTTCGGATTCGGGGGGCACAACGGCACCCTCGTCATCGCTCCTTACGTGGATTGAGGAATGGATCTTCGATGACCGGATCGCGGTCGCCGAAGGTCGGCCGTGCGAGTTCATTTCGCGCCGACGACCGAACTCGAGGTCGCAGAGCGAAGACCGCTGCTCAATAAGCGAGTCGAAGCCGATGCGATCGTTCGCCTAACACGAATCGGCTGACGCACTCCCCCCAGTAGCTCTTCATGACCCGCTCCGACAACTCGATCCGATGCGGAAAGAGTCGCGACTGGAGCACCCGACGGATGCTCCAGGGGGCGTCCGCGATCCCGAGCCGCTGAGCCGGTGTCGCTGGTGGCCGCCTCTCGGA
>JBIPOQ010000221.1:0-6242 GCA_044379055.1 Myxococcota bacterium | reverse complement strand
CGCCGCGAGCCCCGGCAGCGAGCGCGCGCGAGCGCCCGTCGCGAGGATGATGTGCTGGGCCGTGAGCTCGAGGGCGGCCTCGCCCTTGCGATCGATCGTGACGCGCCCCGGACCCGCGAGGCGACCCGCCCCCTCGTAGACGTCGACCTTGTTCTTCTTCAGCAGGCTCTTGACGCCGGTGTTGAGCCGTTTGGCGACCTTGCGGGAGCGCTGCACGATCGCGGCGACATCGATGCCGATCGCGCTCGCGGTCAGCCCGTAGTCGCTCGCGTGCTGCATCAGGTGGTGGACCTCGGCGCTGCGCAGCAGGGCCTTGGTCGGAATGCAGCCCCAGTTGAGACAGACGCCGCCGAGATTCTCACGCTCGACGAGGGCCACCGAGAGCCCGAGCTGGCGGGCGCGAATCGCCGCGGGATAGCCGCCCGGTCCTCCGCCGATCACGACCACGTCGTACGCCCCGTTGCTCATCGCCGATCTCCTCTCCGGGTCTTCTCGTCGCGTCTTGTCTTCGCTGCTTCTCGCCGTGTCGACTCGTCGGCTCTACTCGTCCGGTCGTCTCGTCCGGTCGTCTCGTCCGGTCCGGCCCGCCGCCCCGCTCGCGGCGCGTTCCCCTCCGGAGCTCCGCGTCAGAGCATCATGCCGAGGGGATCCTCGAGCTGGCCGCGCAGCGCTCCGAGCAGCTCCGCCGCGACCGCGCCGCCGAGGGCATCCGGATCGAAGCCGAGCGTCAGCGAGAGCGTCCAGCCGACGGCGAGCGCCCCGCCGCGCACGATGGGCTGCTCGAGAACCGTTCCCACACCGAGCACACACACCTGGTCCCGAGGCAGCATCGGGAAGGCCGACTCGATTCCGTAGCGCGCGAAGCTCGTCACCAGGAGGGACGCCGCGGAATCCTCCGGCCCGACCGCTTCCCCCGCTCGAGCCTGCTCGACGCGGCTCCGGATTTCCTCCGAGAGGACGGCGAGCCCCTTGCGATCCGCATCGCGCAGGACGGTCGTCCGCGGCCCGCTCGACGCGGCGACGACGAGCGCGATGTCGACCGCGGGCGCCGCCTCGACTGCCTCGCCGACCCGCCGCCGATTGGCCGCCGGTACGGTCCGCAATGCGAGCCCTGCGGCGCGGACGATGAAGTCGTTGAGCGTGATCCGGGCGCCCTGACCCCGGGCGGCGAGATCCGCGTTCAAGCGCGCGCGGGCCGCGACGATCTCCCCCATCGCACATCGGATCGCGAGATGCGCCGGCGAACGCGCCGCCGTCGCGAGCGCGACCGGAGCGCCGACCGCGACCCGCGGCGAGGCGACGGCGACGGGCTCCATCCGGGCAGCGGGCTCGCTCGCCGATCGCTCGACGTCGGCCTGTACGATCCGCCCGCCGACGCCGGTTCCCGTGATCCGCTCGAGATCGACACCCTGGGCCTCGGCGATGCGTCGCGCGAGGGGGGTCGCCGCGATGCGCGCGACGCCTTCCGCGATCGCTGTCGCTGCGGCCGTCGGCTGCCCCGATGCCGGTGCGACCGGCGGCGCGCTCTCGATCGGCGCGACCCGAGGGACGGCGACCGGCGCGGCGACGGATTCCTTCGCGGTCTCGACGACGGCCGCAGCCGGCACGATCCGGCCGAGCAGGGTTCCGGGCTTCACGCCCTCGGTCCCCGCCGCCACGACCAGGGACTCGATGCGCCCCCCCACCGGCGCCTCGAGCTCGACGGTCGCTTTGTCCGTCTCGAGCTCGGCGATCAGCCCGCCCTTCTCGACCCGATCCCCGACGGCGACGAGCCAGGCGGAGAGCGTCGCCGTGCCCTCGTCGGAGGAGAGCCGGGGCATCTCGATCGGCACGGCGGATCCGTCCGCGGCCGCCGGGGAAGACTTCGTCGATTGAGAACGCATCGTCGGATCTGCCCCCCACAGGCCACCGCTTCACGCAATTCCGAAGCTCGGATTCCGGTCGACCATAGCGTGTCGAGGCACGCGTTCGTAGCGCGACGCAGGCGCTACCTTGCGAGAATGACGCAGGCGCGAGCGGCGACGGACGAGCCCTGGGAGAAGCGCTGGTGCGGGCTCGTCTTCCGCGTCGAGCGGCGCAGCGTGGCGGGCGACGCCGGCGCGACGCTCCGCATCGGCCCGGCGCCGAGCGCGGCGTCGGCCGACCTTCGCCCCGAATGGCTTCGCTTCGATTGCTTCGAGGCCCGTCCCCATTGGCATCTCGATCCCGAGGGCCGGGCCGAAGTGTCCCCGCTCGACGAACGCGCCGATCCGATCGACGAGAGCTTCCGACTGCTCGAGGCCGAGCTCGTTCCCCTGCTCGCCCGCGCCGGCGCCCCAGCCGATCTCACGGCCGCCCTCGAACGAGCCGCTGGCGATCCGGCCCGCGCCCGCACGCTGCGCGAGGCCGAAGCCGCCATGCGCCATCGGCCCACCCGCCTCGACGAGCTCGACCTGCGCCGGCTCGAGGCGCGACGCAGCGAGAAATGGCACACCTATCCCCGCGACGTCCTGCCCGCCTGGGTCGCCGAGATGGATTTCCCGATCGCCGCGCCGATCGCCCGGGAGCTCGCGCGCTTCGTGGAGGCGAGCGACGTCGGGTATCCGCTCGGCCTGCGGCAGTGCGGCCTCGCCGAGGCCTTCTGCGAGCGCATGGCCGAGCGGTTCGACTGGACGATCGAGCCGGAGCGCGTCGAGATCCTGTCCGAGGTCGTCCAGGGACTCCATCTCGCCGTGGCCGCCTACTCCGAGCCCGGCGACGGCGCGATCGTCCAGACGCCGATCTATCCGCCCTTCCTCCACGCCGTGCGCGATCTCGGCCGTCGCCTGGTCGAGAATCGCCTCGTGCCCCGGGACGGAGAGCTCGTCTTCGACCTCGACGGACTGGAACGCGCGATCGACGCGGGGACCCGCGTGCTGCTCTTCTGTCATCCGCACAACCCGTCGGGCCACGTCGCGAGCCGCGCGACCCTCGAGCGCCTGGCGCGCCTCGTCCTGGCCCACGATCTCGTCGTCGTCGCCGACGAGATCCACGCCGACCTCGTCTTCGACGGCGACCGCCACGTCCCGTTCGCATCGCTATCGCCGGAGATCGCCCGGCGGACGGTGACGCTCAGCTCCGCGAGCAAGGCCTTCAACATTCCGGGACTGCGCTGCGCGGTCGCGCATTTCGGGAGCGAGGCGCTCCAGGCGCGCTTCAATGCCGTCGTGCCGAAGCGGTTTCGGGGCGGGCTCGGGCTCTTCGGACTCGCGGCGAGCGCGACGGCCTGGCGCTTCGGACAGCCCTGGCTCGACGAGGTCGTGCCCCATCTGCAGGCCAATCGCGACTTCGTCCGCGACTACCTCGCCGAGCGGATCCCGGCGATCCGCTTCCATCGACCGAGAGCGACCTATCTCGCCTGGCTCGACTGCGCCGAGCTCGACCTCTCGCCGTCGCCCGCCGGTCATTTCCTGCGACACGCCCGTGTCGCGCTCTCCGACGGACGCCTGTTCGGCGACGGCTTCGAATCCTTCGTCCGCCTCAACTTCGCGACCTCCCGCCCGATCCTGCACGAGATCCTCGAGCGCATGGCGCGCTCCCTCGAGCCCGGCCGGATGCCGCCGGTCCCGAACGGGCGGATCGCCTGATGTCGCACCCTGCGCAGCACGATCCCCGGCACGCGCACCGCCATGCGGATCCCCACGACCGGGCCGGCAGCCAGCGCCGGCTCGCCCTCGTGCTCGGCCTGGTGCTGGTCTATGCGGCGGTCGAGCTCGTCGGGGGCATCTGGACCGGCTCGCTCGCGCTGCTCTCGGACGCGCTCCACATGGTCTCGGACTCGGCCGCCCTCGCCCTGTCGCTGCTCGCCGGCTACCTCGCCTCCCGGCCCGCCCAGAAGCGGCGCACCTTCGGCAACAGCCGCGTCGAGATCCTGGCAGCGCTGGCGAACGGCGTCGCGCTCGCGGTCGTCGCGCTCTTCATCAGCGTGAACGCCCTCGAACGTTATTTCGAGCCGCAGGACGTCGCCGGGGCGGGACTCTTCGCGGTGGCCTCGGGCGGGCTGGCCGTCAACCTCATCGCGCTCTACCTGCTGGAGGGCGGGCGGGAGTCATCGCTCAACGAACGCGGAGCCTATCTCCATGTCCTGAGCGACACGCTCGCGAGCCTCGGTGTCTGTCTGGCCGGCGTCGGCATCTGGACGCTCGGGTGGCTCTGGCTGGATCCGGTGGTCTCGCTCGTGGTCAGCGTGCTCGTGCTCGGCTCGGCCTGGCAGCTGGTCCGCGATGCCCTCGAGGTCCTGATGGAGACGGTGCCCCCCCATCTCGACCCGGAGGAGATCCGCGGCGCGCTGCTCGAGGTCGAGGGCGTGCGCGCGCTGCACTGTCTGCACGTCTGGACGATCGGCAGCGGCGAGGTCTCCCTCTCGAGCCACCTCGTCGTCGATCCGGGCCCCGGGGCCGAGGCGCTGCTCGAGCGCGTGCGCCAGCGCCTCTCCGAGCGCTTCGCGATCGACCACACCACGATCCAGATCGAGCAGGCCAGCCCCGATCCCCGTGCGGCGGCGGCGTGCGAGGAGGCCTGCGAGCCGGCGGTCCCGCTGGCCTGAGGTCGTTCGGACCCGCGCCGGACTCGCGGTCAGCGAATCTGCCCTTTACCCGCGACCGCCGCGGACGTTACCGTCCTAAATGACATGTCTGTCAGTTCGACCCCGGAGCCGCCCGTGATCCGCCGCCCGCGTACCGAGCGCACGCGCCGACGCCTGCTCGACGCCGGGCGGACGCTCTTCGCCCGACACGGGCCGGCCGGGGTCACGAGCCACGAGATCGCGGCCGAAGCCGGCTTCGCCGCCGGGACCTTCTACCTCCACTTCAAGCACAAGGGCGAGCTCTTCCAGGAGCTGACGGATCAGGCCGCGAGCGAGCTCGAGCTGCGCCTCGTCGCGGCCGCGACCGAAGGGCCCGATCCGCGGGCGATCGTCGAGGCCCAGGCCGAGGCCCTCGTCGGCTTCGCCGACGAACATCGCGAGCTCTTCCGCATCGTGTTCACGCCGGGGAGCGAAGGCGCAGAGGCGGCGGCTCGGGTGCTCGAGCGGCTCGCCCGCGGCGTCAGCGCGCGCAGGCGCGCGGCGGCCGCCCGCGGTCAGGCGTGGGAATGCCTCGACCCCGACGTCCTGGCCCAGGCGATCGTCGGCATGTGGGTCCGGGTGTTGTCGTGGTGGGTGGACGAACCGAGCCGTGCGACGCGCGCCGAGATCGTGCGCACGCTCAGCCATTTCCAGCTCCACGGCAATCGGCCGGCGAACGAACGACTCGATTGCGCTGCCTCGAACCGGCGCAACGCTCGAACGCTGGTGCTCGCGCCTCCCCTCGTCCGCTCTTCCGATTCCGAGTCCGATCGCGTACCCGTCGCGCGCTCGAAAACCGTCCCTTCTCCCGCGTCCCCGAAGCCGTCGGCATCCGATCGGCGCAAGGGGCGTTCCCGGAAGCCCAGAGGAGTCCCGTCGCCATGATCGAACGACACATCACGTACGACAAGATCTACAACACGGTCGACCGAGACGATTTCGACGCCCTGATCGAGGTCGATCGGTATGCCGACCGGACCGACGCGTTCGACGAGATCATCTCGGCGACGAACGATCATTTCTGGGACCCGACGGACGCGCGCTACGTCGACTTCTCGGCCCAGCCCTTCGACCTGCGCGAGCAGACGATCATGCCCCGGGAGTTCTGCATCGAGCTGAAGACCGCCGTGGCCGACAAGCTCGACGAGTCGCAGCGCATCCGCCTCGCGAACCAGAGCACGCGCTTCATCCTCTCGAGCATCCTTCACGGCGAGCAGGGCGCCCTCTCCCTCTCCGCCAGCCTGACCCAGATCCTGCGCGATCCCGGCGCGATGGAGTACGCCGCCAACCAGGCCCGCGAAGAGGCGCGCCACGTGACGGGCTTCTCCCGCTACATCGAGACGCGCTGGGGCACGCCGCTGCAGTCGGGCTCGACGATCCGGAACCTGATGAACGAGATCGTGAAGTCGGGCGTCGTCTACAAGAAGCTCGTCGGCATGCAGATGCTGATCGAAGGCCTCGCGATGGGCGCCTTCGCGACGGTCCAGCGCGACACGAACGACCCGCTGCTGCGCCGCCTGATCCACTTCACGATGTCGGACGAAGCCTTCCATCACAAGTTCGGCAAGATCTGGGCCGACCGCACGATCCCGAAGCTCTCCGAGGAGGAGCACGAGCACGTCGAGCAATGGGCCGCGAACGCCTTTCAGGTCCTGCTCTT
>JBIPOQ010000220.1:0-6247 GCA_044379055.1 Myxococcota bacterium | reverse complement strand
CTCGTCGACGGTCGTGAGACCGACGCCGAGCATCAGCGGCAGCGCGAGCCAGAGATACTCGCGGAAGTCGCCGTCGAGGAAGCCGATGCGCATGCGCCCGACGGCGCCCGGAAGCCGACGCAGCGCGAGCACGGGAATCGCCCACTGGCCGACGAAGGCGCCGACGAGGGTGCCCCAGGCGAAGCCATCTGCGCCGGCGAGAAAGAGCCCGCCGACGATCGGCGCCGCGCTGTAGACGACGGACGAAGCGGCCTGGGCGCCGAAGCGACCATGGGCCATGAGGACCCCGCGCAGACAGCCGCCCGTCAGGAAGAAGACCTGCGCCGGGAGCACGATGCGCATCAGATGGAGCGTCTCGTCCCGAGTCGCGGGATCGAATTCCGGAAACTGCAGTCGGACGAGAGGCTCGGCCAGGAGCCAGCAGAAGAGCGTTGCCGCGACCGAGACGAGGGTCACGTTGCCGACCACGACCGAGGCGAAGCGCGCGGCCGCTTCGGGCCCGTCGCGCTCGAGTCGCTTCAGGTAGGGCGGCGTCAAGGCGACCGAAGCGGCGCCCGAGGCCAGCAGATAGCCGAGAATGTCGGGGATCAGGAAGGCCGCGAAGTAGGCGTCCGCCGCCGGGCCGACGCCGACATGGCTCGCGAAGAGCGCGTCGCGCAGGAAGCCGAAGAGCCGCGAGACGAGCACGCTCGCGGCGAGCAGCCCCGCCGCGCTCGCGACGCCCCGACCGGCCGCCGATCGCCCGGCCCCGCGTTCGCCCTCGCTCAAGACCGCCTCCGCCCGCTCGAGCGCGACTCAGCCGCGCGGATTCGGCTCCCGCCAGATCGCACCGTCCCAGGCCTCCACGACGTAATCGTCCCCGTCCCGCCCCTTCACGAAGGGCAGCTCGAGGGGAACCTTGCCATGGGGGGTGTCGAGAACGTACTCGGGAATCGCGAAGCCGCTCGTCCGGCCCCGCATCCCGCGGAAGATCGCTTGCCCCTGCTCGATCGGCACGCGGAAATGCGCCGTGCCCTCGAGCAGCTGCGCCTGGTAGACGTAGTAGGGCCGCACGCGCATGCGCACGAGGGTCTCGCAGAGCGACTGCATGACCGGCAGGGAGTCGTTGATGCCGCGCAGCAGCACGCTCTGGTTCCCGACCGGGATCCCCGCCCGCGAGAGTCGATCACAGGCCGCCGCCGCCTCCGCCGTCAGCTCGCGCGGATGATTGAAATGCGTGTTGACCCAGATCGGATGGAAGCGTTCGAGCATCCGGCAGAGCGCATCGGTCACCCGGAACGGCAGCGTCACCGGCAGCCGCGTCCCGAGCCGGATCAGCTCGACGTGCGGGATCGCCCGCAGCCGGCCGAGCAGCCACTCGAGCTTCGCGTCCGAGTAGACGAGCGGATCCCCGCCCGTCAGCAGCACGTCGCGGATCTCGGGCGTCTTCGCGATCCAGTCGAGCGCCACCTCGAGCTCTCGTTTCTGCATCGTCCAGTCTTCGTCGCCGACCATGCGCTTGCGCAGGCAATACCGGCAGTAGAGCGCGCACTCGTTGTTGACGCAGAAGGCGATCCGATCCGGATAGACCCGGATCACGTTCTTGACCGGCGAGTGCGAGACCTCGCCGAGGGGATCGGCGAGGCCCGCCGGATCGTCGAGCTCGGCGAGCCGCGGCACGACCTGGCGCCGGATCGGGCAATCGGGATTCGCGGGGTCCATCAGCGAGGCGTAGTAGGGCGTGATCACGAAGCGGAAGCGCGTCGCGAGGGCTTCGATCGCGGCGCTCTCGTCGGCGGTCGGCTCGAGGAAGGCTCGCAGATCGGCGGCGCTGCGGATGCGGTGGCGCATCTGCCAGCCCCAATCCTCCCAGTCGGAGGCCGCGATCTCGGGCGGGCGCGGAGCGGGCGCGAGGGGCCAGCTCGGAGCCGGCGCCCGATCGGTCGCCGCCTCGCCTCGCCTCGCCCGGGCGGCTTCCGTCATCGTCCTGCTCTCATCGTCCCGCTCTCATCGTCGCGCCCTCATCGTTCCGCGCTCTTCGGGGTCGAAAGCCCGAGCCGCTCGAGCCCGGCGCGGAGACCGCGCGCGAGCATCTCGGGCAGGCTGCAGCCTTCGAGCTCGGCGAGGATGGCGAAGGTCCCGTCCGTCGCAAAGGTCGGCAACGGATTGATCTCGAGGAACAGGGGCCGATCGGCGGCGTCGAGGCGGAAGTCGACCCGGGCGAAGTCGAAGCACTCGAAGACCTCGAAGGCGCGGATCGCGAGGGCCGCGAGCTCGCGCTCGAGATCGGGCTCGAGCGCGCCCGGCGTCACCGGCTCGAGCGTCGCCGTCGTCGGGCGGCCCGGCCCTTCGAGGGCGTGGATCCCGATCCCGGATTCGCGGTCGAGGGCGCGCTGGACGGCGGGCAGCGCCCGGGGCGGGCGATTGCCGACGACGGTGACGGTGTACTCGGGACCCGGGACGAAGGCCTCGACGATCGCGGGCTGGTGATAGTCCCGGAGGATGCGCTGACACTCGCGCGCGAGCTCGCCCCGATCGGTCACCTTCGAGCTGCGCCGGATGCCCTTGGCCGTGCCCTCCCAGCGCGGCTTCACGAAGAGCGGGAACGGGGCGGGGAGCGCGCCATCGAGGGCGACCTGCGGATCATCGACGACGAGGCCCGGGGCCACCGGGATCCCGGCGGCCGAGACGTGGCGCCGAGCCCATTCCTTGTCGAGGGACAGCGAGAGCGTCAGCGCGTCGGAACCCAGGGTCGGGATGCTGGCCATCTCGAGCAGCACGGGGACCCAGGCCTCGCGGTTCCGGCCGCCGAAGCCCTCGGCGAGGTTCAGGACCGCGTCGACCGCCGGGCGCTGGCCACCGGCAAGAAGCCCGAGCAGGGCATGGGGCGAACCCAGGCGCACGGGGCGGTGACCCAGGGTCTGGATGGCGGCCTCGAGCGCCTCGATGGTCGACTCGGGCTCGTACTCGACGTGGGCATCCGGGGGATCCCCGGGCAGGACCGGATAAGTCTCAAAAGTTTCGAAGCAGAGGCCGATCGAGAGGGGACGCATGGCGGTACGATACCGACCCGGAGCGAGCCGAGCGGCGGGGGGCTCGGAAGAAGCATGAGGCCCGCCTTGGCCGAGAACGTCGTGCGCACGAGCGATCGCCTGAAGCTCCCGGCCGGCCGCCCGTCCTGGCGTCGCGTCTCGCTCGCCTGGCTCCTGGTCCTGATCTGGGCCGGGATCATCTGGCAGTTCGGCAGCGACGCCTACTCCCTCGACCGGACCAGTCGCCTGCTCCAGCCCCTGATCGACTGGCTGCTCGCCGGCGTCGACCTCGCGACGCGCCTCCGGATCCACGCCTGGATCCGCAAGTCGGCCCACTTCATCGAGTACGCGATCCTCGCCCTGCTCGCCTTCCGCGCGGCGCTGCTCTCCGCCGAGCGCCATCGCATCGGCACCGCCTTCTGGGTCGCCCTCTTCTTCGTCGCGACCGTCGCCGCCGCCGACGAGTTCCGGCAATCGCTCTCGACGGCGCGCACGGGCAGTCCCTACGACGTCCTGATCGACGTCGCCGGAGGGCTCATCGGGCTGCTCGGCGTGCTCGTGATCACGCGCCGGATGCGGACCTCGAAGCTCGTCCGCCGGCTCTTCTAGCGCGCCTCGAGCGCCCGGCTCAGAGCGGCCCTTCCTCGGCCCGCTGCGTCCGATCGACGGCCTGCGCGGCGATCTCCTCGGCGACGATCTCGAGGCGCTCCAGATTCTGGGGGCGTGCTCCCGGAACGAGCGCCCGGATGACACCGAGATGCGTGACGACGAGGATGCGCTCCCCCGACCGCTGCGCCGCGATCTCGCAGAGAAAGGCGTGGCTCCGCTCGCGGATCTCGATCCGCGACTCGCCGCCGCCGGGGCGGACCCCGGGCTCCCCGCGCTCGAAGGCCGCGAGCAGCTCGGCCTCCCGGGCCTCGATCTCGACGCGCGTCAGGCCGGCCCAGCGACCGACGTCGAGCTCCCGGAGCCGGCGATCGACCTCGAGCGCGAGACCGAGGCGCTCGGCGAGGCAGCCCGCGGTGCGCCGCGCGCGCAGCAGGTCGCTCGAGAAGAGCCGCTGCCAGGGCGTTCGGGCGTGCTCGGCGGCGAGGGCTCCGGCGAGCGCTTCCGCCTGGGCGAGCCCCTCGTCGGTCAGGTCGGGGTCGGCGTGGCCCTGCCATCGCCCGACGCGATTCCAGGTCGTTTCTCCATGGCGGATCAGGCTGATGGCGGTCCGGGGCGGGGTCATGGACTGCCTTGTATATAGAAGGTTGACCCGCGGGTGAAGGGCGTCGGGCGGGGGAAACCTCAAGCGGCCGCCAGGGCAGCCCGATTGAGGCGCCATGCCGACGAGCCATTTCATCCTGCTGATCGAGCTGGACCCGCATCGGACGTCCACGCTCGCGGCCCAGCTCGTCCGCCTCGGCGTCGAACCGATCCGCGTCGACGACCTCGCCGAGGCCGCAGCGGTCGTCGCCTCGCGCTCCTATGCCTTCTCCGCCGTCTTCCTGCCCGCCTCCCTGCCCGGCCCGCGCGTCGACGAGACGCTCTCGAGCATGCGGAAGGCCGGCTCGGTCCTCCCCGCCCTGGCCTACGGCAAGATGCCCGATGCGAGCCAGCGCAAGGCCCTGCGCCAGGCCGGCGTGCTGCTCGCGCTCTGGGATGGCTACGACGAGCGCATCCTGCGCTTCCAGCTCAACCGCCTCGTCTCCGGCGAGCAGATCTCCGCCGCGCGCGCCTCGCGCCGCGCGCCGACCCACGCGCCGACGCGCGTTCTCGTCGGCGGTCGCGAGAAGCAGGGCACGCTCTACAGCCTCTCGGAGGGCGGCTGCTTCGTCGAGACGCCGCGCGCCAGCATGGACGGTGCCCGCCTGCGGACCCTCTTCGAGCTCGACGGGGAACGCTTCGACATCGACGGCACCGTCGCCTTCGCGAACGTCCCGGGCAATCTCCAGCGCCCGAACCTGCCGCTCGGCATGGGCGTCCGCTTCGACAGCGCCGACAACGAGACGCGCAAATCCATCGCGCGCGTGATCACCGACCGCCTCGCCGCCCTCGAGGTCTAGTCCGCCTCGCCGCGGAATCCCGCGTCGGTCTCTCTCGCGAGCAAGCCGGCCAGCGCGCGAAACGCGAGACCGCGGTGGGAGATCCGATCCTTCTCCGCCGGATCGAGCTCCGCGCAGGTCCGCGAGAAGCCGTCCGGCACGAAGATCGGGTCGTACCCGAAGCCCCGCGTCCCCCGCGCCATTCGCACGATCCGCCCCTCGCAGACCCCGCGCGCGGTCCACGTCCGTCCATCGGGCAGCCCACACGCGGCGATGCAGACGAAACGCGCGGTCAGTGGATCCGGAAGATTCGCGACCTCGCGCAGCAGGCATTCGACGCGCCCGTGATCATCGAGGCCGGGACCGCCGTAGCGCGCAGAGAAGACGCCGGGGCGCCCGCCGAGGGCGTCGACCTCGAGACCGGAATCGTCGGCGAGGCTCGCGAGCCCCGTCGCCTTCGCGACCGTGCGCGCCTTCACGCAGGCGTTCTCGACGTAGTCGTCGCCTTCCTCGGGCAACACGATGCCGGGATACGCAGCCAGGGACAGGATCTCGTCGCCCGCGAGGATCGCTTCGATCTCCCGACGCTTGCCCGCGTTGCCGCTCGCGAGCACGAAGCGGCGCCGCGATCCCCGCGCGTCCACCGCCTAACCCCGACCGCGCAGCAATCGCGCGAGGGAGAAGCCGGCGCCCTCGATCGCCTCGCGCTGGCGCGCCACGATGCCGTGGATGCCCGACCAGGCGAGATCGAGGAGCTGATCGAGCTGGGCGCGGTCGAAGCTGCCGCCCTCCCCCGTGCCCTGGACCTCGATCATGCGGCCGCTGCCCATGCCGACGACGTTCATGTCGACCTCGGCCCGGGAATCCTCGGCGTAGGGTAGATCGAGCAGGCCCACGCCATCGACGATCCCGACCGAGACGGCGGCGAGCTGGTCGCGCAACACGCTCCCCGGCAGCACGCCGCGCCGCTCGAGGCGACCGAGCGCCAGGGCGAGCGCGACGAAGGCGCCGCTGATCGACGCGGTCCGCGTCCCGCCGTCGGCCTGCAGGACGTCGCAATCGACGTAGAGCGTGCGCTCACCGAGGCCCTTGCGATCGACGACCGCCCGCAGGCTGCGGCCGATCAGGCGCTGGATCTCCATCGTGCGCCCCGAGAGCTTGCCGCGGCTGGCTTCGCGCTCGCTGCGCGTATTCGTCGCGCCAGGGAGC
>JBIPOQ010000218.1:0-6258 GCA_044379055.1 Myxococcota bacterium | reverse complement strand
CAGCGACGAATAATAGGAGGTCCCGCAGGCGACGAGGGTCACGCCCTGGAGCCCGTCGAGCTCCGCGCGAGAGAACTCGATGCCGTCGAGGTCGACGTCGAGCTCGGATTCGTTGATGCGCGTCCCGATCGTGTCGGTGATCGCGCGCGGCTGCTCGAAGATCTCCTTCTGCATGAAGTGATCGAAGCCGCCCTTCTCGGCGGAGACCGGGTCCCACTGCACGGCCTGGAACTCGCGCTCGAGCAGCCGCCCGTCGATGTCGACGACCTGGATCCCGTCCTCGGCGAGGACCGCGAAGTCCCCGTCGCGCAGCGAGATGATGTCGCGGGTGTAGGGGAGCACGGCGGGGATGTCGCTCGCGAGGAACGCCTGCTTGTCGCCCTGACCGATGATGATCGGGCTGCCGCCCTGCTTGGCCGTCACGAAGAGCGTCGGCTCCTTGTCGCACACGACGGCGATCGCGTACGAGCCCGTGAGATCGCGACACGCCTTGCGCACGGCGGTGAGCAGGTCGCGGCCGGCCTGGACGTGCTCGTCGATGAGGTGGGCGATCAGCTCCGTGTCCGTATCCGACTGGATCAGGGCGCCGCGCTTCTCGAGCGCGGCCCGGAGCTCGCGGTAGTTCTCGATGATGCCGTTGTGGACGATCACGACGGAGCCGGCGCGGTGGGGATGGGCGTTGCGCTCGGAGGGCTTGCCGTGGGTCGCCCAGCGCGTGTGGCCGATGCCGAGATGGCCGGAGAGCGGCCGCTCGCGCAGGCTGCCCTCGAGGTTCACGAGCTTGCCCTTGGCGCGGCGCACCTCGAGGCGGTCCCCTTCGAGCACCGCGACGCCGGCGGAGTCGTAGCCGCGGTACTCGAGGCGCCGCAGGCCGTCGAGCAGCACGTCCGTCGCCCGGTACTCACGCCCGATGTAGCCCACGATTCCGCACATGTTGCTCTCCTGGCCGGACGTTCGGTTCCGGACGACGCGCTAGCGCGCGCGGGCCTTCTTCCGGGTCGGGCCGTTCTTCCCGACCGGCTTCTTCGCGTTCTTCTTCGCGCTCTTCTTCTTGCCGCTCGACGCGGTCTTCTTCGCGGGCCTCTTTGCGGGCCTCTTCGCAGGCTTCGCCGCGGCCGTGCTGGCTTTCGTCGTCGCGGTCGTCTCTGCGCGTTCGTCCCGGAGACTCGCCGCCGGAGGCTCGGGCTTTCGCTCGGCCCGCGCGGGCGAGCGGCCCTCCTTGCGGGCGACCCAGCCCTCGAGGTTGCGCTGACGATCGCGCGCGATCGCCAGGGCATCGGTCGGCACGTTCTTCGTGATCGTGGAGCCCGCGGCGACGAAGGCGTGGGGCGCGATCTCGACCGGGGAGACGAGGTTCACGTTGCAGCCGATGAAGGCGTGGTCCCCGATCGTGCTGCGCGTCTTCTTGTAGCCGTCGTAGTTCACGACGATCGCGCCACAGCTGAAGTTCACGTCGGCGCCGACGTCGGCGTCGCCGATGTAGCCGAGATGGGCGGCCTTCGTGCCCCGGCCGAGCTTCGAGTTCTTCAGCTCGACGAAGTTCCCGATCTTGACGCCCGAGGCGAGCTCGTTGCCGGGGCGCAGATGGGCCGAGGGGCCGATCGTGACGTCGTCGGCGATGCGGCTGTCCTCGATGACGCAGCCGGCCTTGATGTGGCAGCCCTCGCCGAGGACGGAGCTGCCCGTGATGACGACGCCGGGCTCGATCAGCGAGTCGCGGCCGATCCGGACCTGCGCGTCGATGTAGACGTTGTCGGGGTCGACGAAGCTGACGCCCTCGTCCATCAGGCGATCGACGATGCGGCGGCGCAGGACGGCGGACGCCGCCGCGAGCTCCCGGCGCGTGTTGATGCCGAGGCATTCGCTCGCATCCTCGACGGGCAGGGCCTCGACGCTGAATCCGTTGCGGACGGCGAAGCCGACGACGTCGGTCAGGTAGAGCTCGCCCTGGGCGTTGTGGGGCGCGAGCGAGTCGATGCCCTGGCGGAGGAGCTTCGAGGAGACGAGATAGACGCCGGTATTGCGCTCGGGAATGGCGAGCTCGGCGGCGGTCGCGTCCTGGGACTCGACGATTCGCACGACCCGCCCGGCCTCGTCGCGCACGAGGATGCCGGGGATGCTCGGCGCGAAGGCCGAGAGCATGACCAGGTCCGCCATCCGATCGCGCTTGACCTGCCGCATGCGCTCGATGGTCGCGGGGCGGAGCAGCGGCGTATCGCCGTAGAGGATGAGGACGTCGCCGCCGACGTCCGCGAGCGCGGGGAGCGCGACCTTGACGGCGTGCCCGGTCCCGCGCTGCTCCGACTGGAGCACGAACTCGGCGCGGCTCGCATAACGTCGCTTGACCTCGTCGGCATCGCGTCCGACGACGACGAGCAGCCGCGACGGCGAGAGCGCCTGCGCCGTCTGCAGCACGTGCTCGAGCATCGGGACGCCGCCCACCTCGTGGAGAACCTTGGCGCGCCGCGACTTCATGCGCGTGCCCTGTCCGGCAGCCAATACGATGACGGCGGTATCGCCCAAGACCCCTGCTCCCTCGCTCCCGAAACCCGGCCCGCTCCGCGGTCCCCCTACGACACCGCAGACCGCGCTCCGGCTTTCCGCCGTGAGTACCCCATCCGCGCCAAAGGGCGCACCCCGCGGACCCGTGATCGGCCGGGATGCGCGCTGGCTTGCCCCCGTTGTGACGCTGGGGTCACCGTCCCGACCCTTTCCTTCGGGGCGATCGCCCTTCGTCCGGGAGGACGCCTGTTCGCCGGGGGTCCCGTCCCCTACCCTCCGCCGCGTCGCACCCGCTCGCGCGGCGCAGGAGACGAGGTCCCCCGGCCCTGCCCGCCCACAGGAGAACCTCATCCAGGTTCACGGCAACACGAATGGTCTCAAAGCCAGCCAGGTGAAGGCGCTCGAGCGCCTCGTCCGTCGCCGGCTCTCCGCCGACCGCCTCGTCACGAACGAACTGGCCCGCGAGCTGACCGGCCTCTCCGGCGAGATCCGCCGCCAGGTCGGCGTGCTCCTCGACCGCTCCGGGGCCGTCCAGCACGTCCTGGTCGGCAGCCCCTCCGGCACCGAGCTGCCGGACTGGGGCCGTCTGCGCGCCGGCCGCGGCCGCCTGCGCGGCCTGCGCCTCATCAAGACCCATCTCGCCGACGAAGGCCTGACCCGCGACGACCTGACCGACCTGGCGCTCCTGCGCCTCGACGCCGTCGTCTCGGTCGGCGTCCGCGACGACGGCCTGCCCGGCCTGGCCCACGCCGCCTCGCTCTGCGCCGCCAACGCCGACGGCCGCTCGACTGCGAAGCTCCCGCCCTGCCATCCGGCGGAGCTCGACCTCGAGTTCAGCGCCTGGATCCGCGACCTCGAGAACGAGCTCGCCCGCACGACCGCGACCCACGACGTCGGCGACGGCGAGCGCGCCATCCTCGTCTCGGTCACCGCCGGCCGCGACCGCGCGACCCTCGAGATGCACGTCGCCGAGCTGCGCGAGCTGGCCCGGGCCGCCGGCGTGACCGTCGTCGACGTCATCACCCAGACGCGCCCCGCCGTCGATCCGCGCACGGTCCTCGGCGCCGGCAAGCTCTCCGATCTCGCGATCCGCTGCTTCCAGAGCGACGTCGACCTCGTCATCTTCGACCAGGACATGACGCCCGCCCAGGCGCGCAACCTCGCCGAGCGGATGGAGCTGCGCGTCATCGACCGGACCCAGCTCATTCTCGACATCTTCGCGCAGCGCGCCTCGACGGGAGACGGCAAGCTCCAGGTCGAGCTCGCCCAGCTCCGCTACCGCATGCCGCGCCTCTCCCAGCGCGCCGACCTTTCGCTCTCGCGCCTCGCGGCCGGGATCGGCGGGCGCGGCCCCGGCGAGACGAAGCTCGAGAGCGATCGCCGCCGCGTGCGCGACCGCATCACGCGCCTCGAACGCGAGACCGCGCGCCTCACCGACCAGCGCGAAGGCCGCCGCCGCAAGCGCGGCCGGCGATCCGTTCCGGTCCTCTCGATCGTCGGCTACACGAACGCCGGCAAGAGCACGCTGCTGCGCACCCTGACCCAGAGCGACGTCCACGTCGAGGACAAGATGTTCGCGACCCTCGACCCGGTCTCGCGCCGCCTGCGTTTCCCCCGCGAACGGGAAGTCATCATCACCGACACGGTGGGCTTCATCCGCGACCTGCCCGCCGATCTCGTCGCCGCCTTCCACGCGACGCTCGAGGAGCTGCGCGACGCGAACCTGCTGCTCCACGTCGTCGACGCCGCGAGCCCGGACATCGACCGGCGCATCCAGGCGGTGCGCCAGGTGCTCGGCGAGCTCGGCTTCGAGGACAAGCCCGAGCTGCTCGTCTTCAATCAGATCGATCGTCTTCCGCAGGACGAGAGCGACGCGCTCGCGCGGCGCTACGGTGCCGTGCCCGTGTCGGCCCTCGAGGCGCGCGGCATGCAGCGGCTGCTGCTGCGGGCAGAAGAGATGCTTTGGGCCGACGACGATGGGGTCGCCGCCCGCATGAGCGCGCCGCTCGTTTCGTTCGGCGCCTGAGGAAGGGCGCCCGAGGCACGGCGCCTGCTGAATCGCGTCCCGCCGGGCGCCCGATCCCGTCGCGAAGGAGTTTCCATGCCCAACCCGTCCATTCGTTCCCGCATCGCCGGTACCGGCATGTTCGTCCCGGACCGCGTCGTCACCAACGCCGACCTGACGAAGTGGATGGACACGTCCGAGGAGTGGATCGAGCAGCGCACCGGCATCCGCGAGCGGCGCTGGGTCGAGCCCGGCCAGAAGCCCTCGGACCTCGCCCGCGAGGCGACGCTCGCCGCTCTCGCCGACGCCGAGCTCGAGGTCCGCGATCTCGACTGCATCCTGCTCGCGACGCTGTCGGCGGAGCACGATTTCCCGGGGACCTCGTTCTTCCTGCACGAGGCAATCGACGCGGGCGAGATCCCGTGCATCGACCTGCGCGCGCAGTGCAGTGGATTTCTCTACGGGCTGCAGATGGCGGACGCGCTGATCGTGGCGGGGCGCTATCGGCGGGTCCTCGTCGTCGGCTGCGAGGTCCACTCGACGGGGCTCGACGTCAGCACGGCCGGGCGCGACGTGACCGTGATCTTCGGCGACGGCGCGGGGGCGGTCGTGCTCGAGGCGGTCGACGCGGCGGCGGGGACCGGAGTGCTCTCGGTCCGTCTGCATGCCGAGGGCAAGCACGCGCGACGGCTCTGGCTCGAGGCCCCGAGCAGCGCCGCCCCGCAGCGGGTCTGCCAGGCGATGATCGACGACCGCCGCATCTATCCGTCGATGGACGGGCGCTTCGTGTTCAAGCACGCGGTGACCCGCATGCCGGAGGTCCTGATGGAGACCCTCGACGCGGCGAGCGTGAAGCTCGACGACGTCGACCTCTTCCTGTTCCACCAGGCGAACCTGCGCATCAACGAAGCCGTCGCCCAGAAGCTCGAGATCCCGACCGCGAAGGTCTTCAACAACATCCAGCGCCTCGGCAACTGTTCGGCCGGCGCGCTCCCGATCCTGCTCGCCGAGGCGTCGCGGGAGGGCCGCCTCGAACCCGGCCAGCTGGTCTCGCTCACCGCCTTCGGCTCCGGCTTCACCTGGGGCTCGGCGCTGCTGCGCTGGGGCTGAGAGCCGCTCGACCCCGGCCTGCCGCGTCCGTTCGACTGACGCAATGCATCAGAGTTGCCGGATCTTGATTGACCGGATGACGCAGCGCGTCTAGTCTGGACGGCGCAGCGCGCCCCACCGTCCGCCGATCGTCGGCCCTGGCCCGACCGTCCGGCGCCGACCGAGGAGTCCCGACCATGACGACCCGACAGACCAAGACGACCGACTGGACCTGGGAAGACTTCCGCCCCGAGTGGGCCAGCGAAGGCATCGAACGGATCAACGCCGAGCTCGAGAAGTGGACCGACGAGCTCCAGTCCCGCAGCGACAAGCTCCGCAAGGCGAGCCAGAAGCGGATCGAGAAGGGCATCACCCAGATCCAGGCCGAGCTCCAGAAGCTTCCGGCGATCCAGCGCGCCCAGGAGCTCCGACAAGGCCTCGAGACCCGCGTCCAGTCGAATCTCGACGCCGGCATCGACCGCGTCTACACGCGCCTCAACCTCGCCCGCCTCGAAGAGGTCAAGAAGCTCGAGAAGAAGATCGCGGCGCTGAACAAGAAGCTGCGCGCCCTCGAAGAGCAGCCCTCGGCCTGATCGAGGTCAGAGCGCGAGCGGCGTCAGCTTCAGGCTCGACTCACGCACCGCCTTGCGATCCGCCGCGGG
>JBIPOQ010000217.1:0-6267 GCA_044379055.1 Myxococcota bacterium | reverse complement strand
GGCCGTCGGCCGCCGATCGATCATCGATCGCATCGAGATCGCCTATCGGATTGGTCCGGAGGCGGCCGCGCGGATCGGTCCGGAGGCGGCCGCGCGCATCGGGCCAGAGGCGGTCACGCGCCTCGGGGCCGAGGCCGACGCGTCGCTGCCGGGTGTCGCGCGGCCGGCGCGGGCCGGCGACCTGCGCGACCTGATCCACGCGGCACGCGCGAGCCTCTGGGAAGAGCAGCGTCCGGATCCCGCCGAGTCGGACCCGGTCGGCTTCGCGCGCTGGGTCGAGAGCCGATTGCCCCGGGCGCGCGTCGTCTGTGCCGACGGGCGCGTCGTCTTCGTCGCCTACGCCGACGTCCGCCGCGGGCAGGGCTGGCTCGTGCAGGGGGTCTATACCTGGCCCGATGCCCGTCGCCGGGGCTACGCCCGCAAGGGCATGGCGGCGCTGCTGCGCGAGGCCTTCGACGCCGGCGCGTCGCACGTCCAGCTCGCCGTGGTGGCCGGCAACGACCGCGCTTCCGGCCTCTACCGGAAGCTCGGCTTCGAGCCCTTCGCCGAGCTGCGGACGATCCTGTTCCACTGAGCCGGTCCCGTTCGCGCCCTCGCCGCGGGCGCTGCGCGTTGATTCCGGTCCCGGCCGTCGGCTAGCGTCGTTCTTCGAACGCGTGCCCGGACGGGCGATCGGCGCGAGAGACACGACGCGAAGCAATCGACGCGAAGGAGACGGACATGGGCTTGCTGGATGGAAAGGTCGCGATCGTCACCGGTGCCGGCGGAGGTCTCGGGCGGGAGCACGCGCTCGCCCTCGCCGCGGAAGGCGCGGCCGTCGTCGTCAACGATCTCGGCGGGGCGCGGGACGGCTCCGGCGCCGGCGCCTCCTCGATGGCGGACGCGGTCGTCGCCCGGATCAAGGCCGCCGGCGGCGAGGCCGTCGCGAGCTACGACAACGTCTCGAACGTCGCGGGCGGCGAGAACATCCTGAAGACCGCCCTCGCGGCCTTCGGCCAGGTCGACCTCCTCGTCAACAACGCCGGCATCCTGCGCGACAAGAGCTTCGCCAACACGACCGAGGACCTCTGGGATCCGGTCATCGCGGTCCACCTCAAGGGCACCTACTGCGTGACGCGACCGGTCTTCCTCCACATGAAGGAGCGCGGGCAGGGCGGGGTCATCATCAATACCTCCTCGACGAGCGGTCTCAACGGCAACTTCGGGCAGTGCAACTACGGCGCCGCCAAGGCCGGCATCTACGGGTTCACGCGTTGCCTCGCCCTCGAAGGACAGCGCTACGGCATCCGCGCCCACATCCTCGCGCCGGTGGCCCACACGCGCCTCACCGAGGATCTGCCCGGCATGGGCGGCGAGGAGATGGCGGCGAAGCTCGATCCGAAGCTCGTCTCGCCGCTGATCGTCTTCCTCGCGAGCGATCTCGCCAAGGAGATGACGGGCAAGACGTTCCTGGCCGGCGGGGGCCAGATCGCCGAGATGCGGATGGTGACCGCGCCCGGGATCAAGAAGGACGAGAACGGCGGTCTCTGGACCGCATCCGAGATCGCCGCGAAGATGCGAGCCGGCCAGATCCTGCTGCCGGATTAGTCGCGCGTTGCCCCGCCCCCGGGCCGCCGGTACCCTGCCGCGCGATGCCGAGGGGTGAGCGCGACGATCGCGATCGGGGTTCGTCTGCTTCGTCGAATGCCCCGGATTCGCCGAGAGGGCGTCCGTCCGCCGGTCCGCCCCTCGACCGGCACGCCCTCCGTTCCGCGATGGCGCGGCGCTTCAACTTCGTCTTCCGCCGCTTCGAGAAGCGCTTCTTCGGCCATTTCTCGCTCGAGCCCGACGTCGTCGAGCGGCTGAAGGCGCTCGAGGCCCGCGGCAGCGTCGTCTACGTGATGCGCTATTCGAGCCGGCTCGACTACTTCCTCTGCAACGTGCTGTTCCTGCGCCACGGCCTGCGCCTCTCGAGCTTCGCCAACGCGATCAGCTTCTACTACTACCGCCCGCTGCTCGAGCTGATTCCGATCGCCCTGCGCCTCGCGCGGGGCCGGCCGCGGGAGGTCGAGCACAGCGAGGATTGCCGGTCGATCCGCGCGACGGTGCGCGAGCGCCGCAGCGCGTTCCTGTTCCTGCGCACCCAGCTGCTGAAGACGTTCCTGCGCGGTCGCAAGTCCGGGAAGCGCCAGGACGAGCTCGACCTGATCGGCGAGGTCGTCGCC
The DNA here is from genome assembly GCA_044379055.1 of Myxococcota bacterium. GTDB lineage: Bacteria > Myxococcota_A > UBA9160 > UBA9160 > UBA4427 > UBA4427. The sequence continues at coordinate 4,063 of JBIPOQ010000217.1, read as the reverse complement.
ACGGTGATGGCCGAGGACGGGGCCCACGAGGTCTTTCTCGTCCCCCTCGCGCTCTTCTGGACGAAGGGGCCGAGGGCGGAGAATCGCTTCCTGAACGTCGACTACGGCTCGCTGACGCGTCCGTCGGACTTCGCGAAGGTCGCGCGCTTCGTGCTGACCTACCGGAGCCTCGCGGTGAAGGTCGGCGATGCGATCGACGTCGCGGCCTTCGCCCGGGAAGACGCCCACGTCGATGCCCGCGAGGACGCGCGCGACGTGGCCCGCGAGGCGCAGGGCGGCGAGGCGACCGTCGCCGAGCGTCGGGTCGGCCGGACGCCCGCGCGGACGGCCGCGAGCGTCGCGCGCAAGATCCGACGCGCGATCCTGATCCATCTCTACCGCGAGGAGAAGGTCGTCGAGGGACCGGCGTTGCGGCCGCGCTGGCGGGTGCTGCGCGAGGTGCTCTCCGATGCCGGGCTTCGCGGGGCGATGCAGCTGCGCGCGTCGGCGGGCGGCAGCTCGCCGGAGCAGGTCGAGCGCGAGGTCGAGAAGATCTTCCGCGAGATCTCGGCGAACATGAGCTCGACCTGGCTCGCCTTCGGGGCGGCGGCGGTCGGCGGGATCCTGCGGCGGCTCTTCGCGTCGATCGACGTCCACCGTCTCGCCGAGATCGCCGAGGACGCGAAGCGCAACCCGATCGTGCTCGTCCCGAGCCATCGCTCGTATTTCGACTTCCTGATCCTCTCCTATCTCTTCTACCAGAACCACCTCGTGCCCCCGCACATCGCGGCCCGCGAGAACATGGCGTTCGGGCCCTTCGGCTTCCTGTTCCGCCACATGGGCGCCTTCTTCCTGCGGCGCTCCTTCGACGACCCGCTCTACAAGGAGGTGTTCCGGGCGTACGTGACCTATCTCGTGCGCGAGGGGCTGACCCAGGAGTTCTTCATCGAGGGCGGGCGATCGCGCAGCGGCAAGACCCTCGCGCCGCGCCTCGGCATGCTCTCCTGGGACGTCGACGCCTTTCTCGAGAGCCGCAGGCGGGATCTCTTCTTCGTGCCGATCGCGATCAACTACGAACGGCTCGTCGAGGAGTCGGGGATGGTCGACGAGCTCGGGGGCGGGAAGAAGACCGAGGAGAGCATGCTCGGGCTGCTGCGTGCCCGCAAATACCTGCAGCGTCGCTTCGGCTCGGTCCACGTCAGCTTCGGCGAGCCGATCTCCCTCTCCGGGGCCCTCGGTCGGGATCGCCAGGCGTTCGAGGCCCTGGTCCGCGGCCGGATCGACGAGCCGGAGGTCCGCGCGGAGCTCGAGGCGCGCAAGCGCGACTTCGTGTCGCGGCTCGGCCACGCGCTGGTCGAGCGCATCGGCCTCGCGACGGTGGCCAACGCGACGTCGGTGGCGGCGCTCGTGCTGCTCGGGGGCAGCCGGACGGGCATGCTGCGCGACGAGCTCGTCGCCGGGGTGAACGAGTCCGTCGAGCTGCTGCGGCTGAAGGGCGTGCGGCTGACGCAGGTCTTCGAGCACGATCTCCCGGACTTCCGCGAGTCGATCGCCTTCCTCGAGCGCAGCGAGCTGGTCCGCACGCGCCTCGATCATCGCGGCGAGATCGTCTACTTCGAGGAAGAGAACCGCGTCGCCCTCGACATCTACCGCAATGGCGTCGCGCATTTCTTCGTGATTCCGAGCATCCTGGCCCGGGCGGTGCTCCAGGGGCTCGACGGGTCGCGGGTCGGCGAGACCCTCGAGGTCTGGACGGATCTCTTCTACCGCGAGTATTTCGGGTCCCGGGAGATCATCCTGTCCCGCGGCGAAGCCGTGCTCGAGCATTTCGAGAGTCGGGGGTTCGCCGAGCAGCGGGACGGCGTCTGGCGCGCGACCCGGGCGGGGATGCGGCCGCTCTCGACCTGGGCGGAGCAGACACGCGGCGTGGTCGAGGCCTACGAGACCGTCGTCCGGGTGCTGCTCGCCTGGATGGAGAGCGCGCCGAGCGGGGTGCTGCGCAGCGGGCTCCTGCGCGAAGCGCGCCTCGCCTACGAGAACGCGCGCTTGCTGGGCCGCGTTCGACGGCTCGAGGTCCAGAGCGACGTGACCTTCGACAATGCGCTCGCCTGGCTGGTCGGACGCGGCGTGCTGACCGCCGAGTCGTTCAAGACCGGGCGGCGAGGCGGCCAGGACACGCGCTATGCCCGAGGGGAGAAATGGCACGAGCTCGAGGCGAGCGCCGCGATTCTGGCGGGCGCGCTGCGGGACGGGTAGCCTCGGCGCCCTCCCGCGCCCCCACGCGTTCTTCGTTCCGCGCTCGATCTGCCGCGCGCCCTGCCGGAGTCCCGATGAGTTCCGAATCCGTCGATCCGCTCTCGCTCGTCGACTTCGAGAAGGGCGGCGGTCTCGTAGCCGCGATCGCCCAGGACGACGCGACCGGCGAGATCCTGATGGTCGCCTACATGAACGCCGAATCCCTGCGGCGCTCGCTCGAGACGGGCGAGGCCGTCTACTGGAGCCGCAGCCGCGGCCGGTTCTGGCACAAGGGCGAAGAGAGCGGAAACGTCCAGAAGCTGAAGGGGATCTACGTCGACTGCGACGGCGACGCGCTCGTCCTGCGCGTCGAGCAGATCGGTGGAGCCGCCTGCCACACGGGCAAGCGCAACTGCTTCTTCCGCCGCATCGATCGGGGCCGCGTCGAGGACGTCGGCGTCCAGGTCTTCGATCCCGCCGAGGTCTACAAGAAATGAGCGACGAACGAAAGCGGATCCGCCTCGGCCTGCCGAAGGGGAGCCTCCAGGAGACGACCCTCTCGCTCTTCGCGAAGGCGGGCTACGCCGTGCGCGTCTCCGGCCGATCGTACTATCCCTCGATCGACGATCCGGAGATCGAGTGCATCCTGATCCGGCCCCAGGAGATGGCCCGTTACGTCGGGCAGGGCGTGCTCGACTGCGGGATCACGGGCCTCGACTGGGCGATCGAGACCGGCGCCGAGTACGAGGAGCTCGCGGACCTGCGGGCGCCGTGGCCGAACTACGGGCCGGTGCGCTGGGTGCTCGCGGTGAAGGACGATTCTCCGTTCCGGACGGCGAAGGACCTCGCGGGCAAGCGCATCGCGACCGAGGTCATGGGGCTCACCCAGCGTTATTTCGAACGCCACGGCGTGACCGCGCAGCTCGAGTTCTCCTGGGGCGCGACCGAGGTCAAGCCGCCGGTCCTCGCCGACGCGATCGTCGACGTGACCGAGACGGGCTCGAGCCTGCGCGCCAACCAGCTGCGGGTGATCGACGTGTTGCAGGAGAGCACGCCGCGGCTGATCGCCCACCGCCCCTCGCTCGACGACGCCTGGAAGCGCGGCAAGCTCGAGCGGCTCTGCATGCTGCTGCGCGGGGCGATCGCGGCTTCGACCCGGGTCGGCCTCTCGATGAACGTGCCGAAGGCGAAGATGAAGGACGTGATCGCGCTGCTGCCCGATGCCGGGGCGCCGACGATCTCGCCGCTCGCCGACGAGGACTGGGTCGACATCATGGTCGTCGTCCAGGAGTCCTTCGTCCGCGACCTGCTGCCCCGCATCCACGAAGCCGGCGCCCGCGGCATCATCGAGATGCCCCTCAACAAGATCATCGACTAGCATGAGCGCGCCGGCTCGCCGAGGGGGAACCCCGGTCTGGGAGCGCGGCCGGGCAGGGCGGCTCTTCTTCGGGCTCCTCGATCATGCGCGCACCGCCTGGTGGGGGCTCGTCTCGCCCCGGATCGGCGAGTCGGGGCCCCTCGTGATCGTGCAGGCGGCGATCCTGCGCCCCGCGTCGACGGGGCGCGAGGAGGTGCTGCTCGCGCTGCGCCGCGAGCTCTTCGGCTGGGAGCTGCCCGGCGGAACGCCGCTCCCGGGCGAGTCCCTCGAGTCGGCCCTGGTGCGCGAGATCCGCGAGGAGACGGGGCTCGACGTCGCGCCCGAGGCGGAGATCGGCCGCTGGGAGCGCCGCGGCTTCCGGCCGCATACGGCGATCGTCTATCGCTGTCGCGTCGTCGGGGGCCTCGAGCAGCCCTCCGACGAGACGCCCCGTCTCGGTTGGTTCCCTGCCGACGCGCCGCCGGCGACGCT
>JBIPOQ010000216.1:0-6298 GCA_044379055.1 Myxococcota bacterium | reverse complement strand
AGGGTGGCCGGAGGCGGCGCCTGGGCGGCATGCTCGGCGGCGCGATGGATCTCGTTGTCCGGTCGGGGGGCCGCGGGACGGGGAGCGGGCACTGCCGCGGGCTTGCTCGCCGGGGGACGCTCCGGAGCGTCTCCGCCCATCCGAGCGCGCTGCTTCTCGACGAGATCCTTCTGGACCTGCTGGAGCTTCGTGACCTGATCGCGGTCGAGGAGCCCCATCGAGAGCATGACCTGTGCCAGCCGCGGATTGCCCGTCGACTCGCTCTCGGCCATGGCCCGCGCGACCTCGTCGGCGGTCAGCATCTTGAGCTGGATCGCGAGGCGACCCACCAGCGGTATCGGCTTGTCCTGCCCCATCGAGCCCGCCTATCGGCCGGCCCGGACACCGCCCTGAGCGCCGGCCGCCCGAGCCGTCGGAATTTCCCCCGGCCGCCCCGACCCGCGTCCGCCCGAGCCCGGTCTGGGCTACGGTCCGGCCCTTTCCCGACCCGGCGAGCCGCCCGACCCGCCCCCCGACAGCCCCCGGCCCCGGAGCAGACCGTGTCCCCCGACGAATCCCCCAAGCGCCCCGACCCCTCCGCCCGGCCCGCTCGGCCCGCCCCCGTGCTCGACGGCGCCCAGCGCCGCTATCTGCGCAGCCTCGCCCATCCGCTGAAGCCGATCGTGTTCGTCGGCGAGGGCGGCGTGAGCCCCGCGGTCGAGAAGGCGGTCGCCGCTGCCCTGGCGGACCACGAGCTGATCAAGATCCGCCTGCGTCAGCCCGGCGACAAACAAGCCATGGCGCGCCAGCTCGCCGAGGCGGCCCAGGCGGCGTTGTGTGGCGTCGTGGGACACACCGTCGTGCTCTACCGTCCTGACCCCGACGCGCCCGAGATCAAGCTCCCCCGCCGCGACTGACAGGCCTGGCCCTTCGCCGGCGCAATACCCCGGGGCCCGCGGCGTCGGACTTGCCCGGCTCGAATCGCGCGTGCTATCGAGCCGTCCCTATGTCGAGGACCCGGCGAAGTCTGAGGATCTTGAGCGCGCTGTGCCTGGCGCTGCTCCTCTACGCCGCGATTCCGCATTCGCACGGATCGGGCCCCGCCTACCGCGCGGAGCCCATCGAATCCCCGGCCGCCGTCCGAAGCGAGCTCCCCGCCGGCGCAGGCGCCTCCGCGGCCATCCTGCTCGCCGACCTGGCCCACGAGTCCCATTCGTCGACCCTCGAGCTCGAGTCCCATCCCTGCACGCTCTGCCGCGAAGGCTCGGCCCGCGCGCTCGCGGCCCAGCCCGCCGCGCGCCTTCTCCTCACGGATCCCGAGAAGAGCCCTCGGGCTCTCGCCCCGTTGCCCCGGCGCTCCGAGCGTCTGCTCGCCGAGCGCCACGCCGCCCGCGCGCCGCCCCGCGCCTGAATCGGGCCGCCGGCGATCGCGCTGGCCCCTCGTCCAGCGATCCGACCGCACCGCCCCATCGCTCGCCCATCCGAGGCGCCGGGCGACTTTCTCCTTCCACCCATCCCGCACGCCGCGCCGAGCGCGCCGCGTGCGTCAGGGGGCTTCGATGATCCGTTCGTACCCGTTCCTGCTTCTCGCCGCGGCGGCCCTGCTCGCCCTCGCCAGCCCGGCCTCCGCCCAATCCGATCCCGAAGCCGAAACGGGAACCGCGACCGAATCCTCGGCCTCCGCCGACGACGACCGCGCGCACGCCCACGAGCACGAGCACGACGAGCACGACGACACCGAGACGATCGTCGTGACCGGCTCGCCCCTCGAGCACGACCGCGACGAGCTCGCGATCCCCGTCGACCGGATCGAGAAGAAGGAGATGCTCCTCAATCTCGGCTCGACGCTCGGCGAGACGCTCTCCCGCGTGCCCGGTCTCACGACGACCGGCTTCGCCTCCGGCGCGAGCCGCCCGGTGGTCCGCGGCCAGGACGCCTTCCGCACCGAGGTCCTCGAGGACGGCCTGCGGACCCACGACGTCTCGCAGGAGAGCCCGGACCACGGTGTCCCCATCAATCCCCTCGCCGCGCGCCGCACGGAGATCATCCGCGGCCCCGCGACCGTGCGGTACGGCGGCGGCGCCTCCGCCGGCGTCGTCAACGTCATCACGAACCGCGTCCCCGACAAGCTGCCGACCGACGCGATCTCGGGCGACGTCTTCGGCGGCATCGGCCTGCTCGCGAACGAGCGCGACATGGCGGGCACGCTCGACGGACGCTTCGGCGACTTCGCCTGGCATGCCGACGGCGCCCTGCGCCGCGCCAACAACTACTCGATCCCGAACGACGGCAACCCGCATACCCAGTCGGGCTCCCAGCTCGAGTCCTACACGGGCTCGATCGGCAGCGCCTGGATCGGCGACGTCGGTCGACTCGGCTTCGCCTACATCCGCGCCGAAGACAAGTACGGCATTCCCGAGGACGGCGAGCCGGTCGAGATCGACATGAACATCGACCGCTATCGCTTCGAAGGCGACTTCACGCCGGAGATCTCCGGGATCCGCGAGCTTCGCGTGCGCGGCGTCTACTCCGACTACGAGCACGACGAGATCGCCGACGGCGACGTCGGTCAGACCTATCGCAACGAGGAGTTCGACGGCCGCCTCGAGCTCGTCCACGAGCCCGTCGCCGGATTCGCCGGCGCCTTCGGCCTCCACGGTCGCAGCCGCGACTTCCGTGCCGAGGGCGAGGCCGCCGAGTTCCTCGCGCCGACCGACACGGCGATGGTCGCCGCCTACGTCTTCGAGGAGCGCGAGCTGACCTCCAACCTCGTCGGCGAGGTCGGCTTCCGGGCGGAGTACACGAAGGTCGAGGGACGCGACGCGAACGACGTCGACCGCGACCTCGACTACGTCCCGCTCTCGGGCTCCGTCGCCCTACTCTACGATCCGCTCGACTGGCTCGGCATCGGCCTGAACAGCTCGATCAGCCAGCGCGCTCCGACCCAGGTCGAGCTCTTCGCCCGCGGTGCCCACGAGGCAACGAGCACCTTCGAGATCGGTGACGAGGACCTCGACGAGGAGACCTCGTATACCGGCGAGCTCCGCGCGACCGCGAAGACCGGCCGCGGCCGCCTCGAGGGCGCCTTCTTCGTGACCCAGTACGAGGGCTTCATCTTCGGAAGCCTGACCGGCAACTCCGTCGACGAGGACGGCGATCCCATCGACCCCGCAGACCCGGACGCGCTGCAGGAGCTCCTCTACACGGATCGCGACGCCCTCTTCTTCGGCGGCGAGCTCTCGGGCAACGTCGACGTCTTCAGGCTGCCCTTCGGCGAGATCGGCCTCGACGGCCGCTTCGACGTCGTGCGGGCGCGCTTCACCGACGGCAACGAAGGCAACCTCCCGCGCATCGTGCCGATCCGCTGGGGCGCTGGCGTGTACCTCGCGATGGATGCCTTCGACGCCCGCGTCGGCTTCCTGCGCAACGAAGCGCAGAACCGGACGAGCGCCTTCGACTCGTCGACGGCGAGCTTCACCCATCTCGACGCCTCGCTCGCCTATCGCTTCGAGCCGATCGACGGTCTGTCGCTCGAGGCGAACGTCGTCGCGCGGAACCTGAACGACGTCCGCGGCCGCAATCACGTCGCGTTCAACAAGGAGGACGTCCTCCTGCCCGGTCGCAACATCCGATTCGGTCTGCGCGCGCGGTTCTGAGACCCGTCGATCGCACCGGGCGCCGGACCGGACATCCGGCCGGCGCCCGGACGAGCTTCGCGAGGCCGCTCGCGCGGGCGAGGCAGCGCGGATCCCGCGTGATACCGTGTCGCGCATGGAACCGATCTCTCGTCGTGTCGCAGGCGCCGATGGACTGATGCTCCACGTCCTCGAGTGGAGCGCCGAGGGCGTGCCCCTCGTGCTGCTGCACGGCGGCGGCAACGAGGCGCATCTCTGGGACGACTTCGCGCCCTGCGTCGCGCCGCACTACCGCGTGCTCGCCGTCGATCAGCGGGGCCACGGCGACTCCGACTGGGATCCCGAGGGCCGCTACGACCCCGACCGGATGGCGGACGACCTCGAGAAGGTGCTCGAAGCCTTCGGGATCGAGCGCTTCGTGCTGATCGGCTTCTCGATGGGCGGACGCGCGGGCATGATCTTCGCCGGGCGGCATCCGCAGCGTCTCGCCGGCCTCGTCCTCGTCGACATCGGCCCCGAGCTCGATGCCCGCGGCCGGATGCGGATCGGCAAGGAGATGACCGAGCAGCAGGCGCCGCTCTTCGGCTCGGTCGAGGAGTACGCTCGCCTGCTCTCGCGCAACTATCCGGCGGGCAGCCCCGAGGCGCTCCAGCGGATGGCGAAGCACGGCCTGCGACGGCGGGCCGACGGACTCTACGAGCTCAAGTCGGATCCGAAGCTCCGTTCGGAGCGCGGGGATCCCGAGACCGCGCGCCGTCAGGAGGAGGCGCTCGCCCAGCGGATGTGGGATGCGCTCGCGAAGCTCCCCTGCCCGACGCTGGTCGTGCGCGGCGCCGCCTCCGACATCCTCTCGCCCGAGGTCGCCGACCGGATGGTCGACGAGGTCCTGCAGAACGGGCGACTCGCCGTGGTGCCGCAGGCCGCCCACTCGGTCGCGACCGACAATCCGAAGGGGTTCGAAGAGGCGGTCGGGGCCTTCGTCCTCGGCTGAACAGAGCCCGTTCGCTCAGGCCGATCCGGCGATCGGGCGCTCGCCGAGGACGGTGCAGCGGCGGACGCGGCGGCGGCGGGGGAAATGGTCGCCGAGCGCGCGGTGCATCGTGCGGCGCTCGTCCCAGATCGCGAGGTCGTGCTCTCGCCAGCGCCAGCGGACGGCGCGCTCAGGGGCCGTCGCGTGGTCCATCAGGAAGCGCAGCAGCGCCTCGCTCTCCGCGGGCTGGAGCCCGACAAGATGGCGCATGAAATAACCTGCCAGGTACAGGCTCTGGCGTCCGGTGACCGGATGCGCCCGGACGAGGGGATGCGTCGTGCCCATGCCGTACAGCGTCTTCGTCCGGTCGATGATCGCCTGGCCCCATTTGCGCAGGAAGATCTGCCGGTTCGCCTCGCTGATGTCGTGGTAGACGGAGAGTCCGGCTGCGATCTCCTTCATCTTCGGGGAGAGCGTGTCGTAGGCCTTCGCCGTATCGACCCACATCGTGTCGCCGCCGCGGTCCGGGACCTCGAGCATCGAGAGGAACGCCATGACCGGCGGCTTCTCGATCCAGCTGACGTCGCTATGCCAGCCGTCGGCCTTGGGCGGGTCGTCGGGACCGTCCTCGATGAACTCGAGGGGCTCGAAGGCGCCGGCCGCCGCCTGGAGCGGATAGACGCCGAGCTCGCCGAAGCGGCGGGCGGCGGCGATATGCTCCGCGTCGCTCATCCGCTGCTCGCGCAGGAAGATCAAGCCGTGGGCATGGACGAGGTCCTCGATGACCTTCGTCGAATCCGGATCCAGGAAGTCGACGCCGCGCACGACCGCGCCGAAATCCTCGAGCAGCGGCTCGACCTCGATGCCCGAATCCGATCGACCCCGAATCTGCTCTGCTCGCATCGCGGCTCCTCTCCGGTCTCGTGGGCCGAGCATAGCCACGCCCGGGCGGTCCCGGCCCCATGCCCGGTTCCGGCCCTCCAGTGTTATGTCGAGCAACTCGGTCGAGTCTTTCCCGAACGGGACGTCGAACGTCAAGCCAGGGGCGATCGCCTCCGATGTCGCCCCCGTGTCGTGCCCGCACCGATCCGTCGCGGGCCCAGCGGGGGACCTGCATGCACTTCGATCTCGTCGTGATCGGCGCCGGACCGGCGGGCTGGTCGGCCGCCCTCCAGGGCGCCAAGCTCGGGCTCGAGGTCGCGGTCGTCGAGCGGGGCATGATGCTCGGCGGCGCCTGTGTCCAGACCGGGACGCTGCCCTCGAAGACGCTTCGACATACGGTCCTCGAGCTCGTCCAGAGCCGCCGGGCCGCCCAGAACGGCGTCCACTCCCCGCAGCTGCGGCCCCTCTCGATCCACGACCTGCGCGGCCCCCGCGACATGCTGATCGCGAACCATCAGCAGACGATCCGCTCCTTCTTCGATCGCAACCGCGTGCAGGTCCTGTATGGCTCGGCGTCCTTCGTCGGCCCGAACCAGATCCGGGTCGCGAACCGCGACGGCGAGGAGATCGTCGAGGCGGACCACGTCGTGATCGCGACCGGCAGCCGGCCGCGACGACCGCGGGAGATCCCGATCGATGATCACGTGATCGTCGACAGCGACACGCTGCTCGATCTCGATTCGATTCCGAAGAGCCTGGCCGTGATCGGCAGCGGCGTCATCGGCTGCGAGTACGCGACCGTCTTCGCGATGCTCGGAACCCGCGTCACGAT
>JBIPOQ010000215.1:0-6304 GCA_044379055.1 Myxococcota bacterium | reverse complement strand
GATCAGCTCGAGTCGCTCTTCCTGTCGCCGGGGCCGCTGCGGGCCGGAGCGCTCGAAGGCGGCGGGATCGGGGCCGGGCTCGAGATCTCGGCGATCGCGGTCTGGTCGCCCATCTTGAATCTCGAGCACGTCGGGCTCGCCGTCGATGCCGCGCGCTGGCCCGCTCTCGCGGCGTTCATGGCCGCCATGAACGCCCATCCGGTGTTGTCTCCGATCGTCGGGCAGGAGCGCGCGGCGCTCGGCCATCGTTAGTCGGGACTCGGGCTCTCGAAGGATCGTTTCATCGTCCGGCGCGACGCCGGGCATCGCAGGAGGATCGGGAAATGAAGGTCGAAGCTGCCATCGCCGTCGAAGCCGGAAAGCCGCTCGAGATCGACACGGTCGAGCTCGAAGGGCCGAAGGAGGGAGAATGCCTCGTCCGCCTGGCGGCGACCGGCGTCTGTCATACGGACGCGTTCACGCTCTCGGGCGACGATCCGGAGGGCCTCTTCCCGGCCGTGCTCGGACACGAGGGCGCGGGCGTCGTCGAGGCGGTCGGCCCCGGCGTCAAGTCGCTCGCGGTGGGCGACCACGTCATCCCGCTCTACACGCCCGAATGTCGCGCCTGCAAATTCTGCCTCTCCGGCAAGACCAACCTCTGCGGCGCGATCCGCGCGACCCAGGGCAAGGGCCTCATGCCCGACGGCACGAGCCGGATCTCCTGGCGCGGCAAGCCGATCCATCACTACATGGGGACTTCGACCTTCGCCCGCGCGACGGTCGTCCCCGAGATCGCCCTCGCGAAGGTCCGCAAGGACGCGCCGCTCGACAAGGTCTGCCTGCTCGGCTGCGGCGTGACGACCGGCATCGGCGCCGTGCTCAACACGGCGAAGGTCGAGCCGGGCTCGACGGTCGCGATCCTCGGCCTCGGCGGCATCGGGCTCTCCGTCGTGCAGGGGGCGGTCATGGCCGGCGCCGAGCGCATCATCGGGATCGACATGAACCCGAAGAAGTTCCCGCTCGCGATGCAGTTCGGCGCGACCGAGTGCATCAATCCGAAGGACGTCGGCGACATCGAGCAGTACGTGATCGACGCGACCGACGGCGGCGTCGACTACTCCTTCGAGTGCATCGGCAACGTCGAGACGATGGGCACGGCGCTCCGCATCGCCCACAAGGGCTGGGGCCAGTCGATCATCATCGGCGTCGCCGGCGCGGGCAAGGAGATCCACGCGCGGCCCTTCCTGCTCGTCACCGGCCGGGTCTGGAAGGGCAGCGCCTTCGGTGGCACGAAGGGCCGAACGCAGCTCCCGGGGCTCGTCGACCGCTACATGAGCGGTCGCGTCAAGCTCGACGAGATGGTGACGAAGGAGCTGCCGCTCGCGCGCATCAACGAGGCGTTCGAGCTCATGCACGACGGCGCCGTCATCCGGAGCGTGATCCGCTACGACCTCTGAGCGGGCTGGGCGGGCGCCTAACCCGCCGATAGGCCGCCGGGGGGCGCCGCATCGACGAGTCGAGCCCAGAGCCCCGACGCGACGAGGCGCAGCGCGACCAGCGTGAGCGCGGTCTTGTAGATCGCCGGAAAGCGCTCTTCGGGGACGTACGCGAGCAGCTTCGTGCCGAGCGACGTTCCGACGACGACGGCGACGATCATGCCGAGGTAGAGCGGCGCGTGGACGCCGAAAGCGAAGCCGTTGGTCCCGAACAGCACGATCTTCGCGAGATGGCCGGTCGCCTGGCAGGCGGCGGTGGTGCCGATCAGCTCGAAGCGGGTCAGCCCGAGGCCGAGGAAGAAGGGGGCGATGAAGGGGCCGGTCGCCCCGACGACCGGGCCCAGCAGCCCCGAGAGCCCGCCGACGAGGGTGAAACGGGGGGCGAGCGGGATTCGCTGCGGGTCGAAGCCCAGCAGGAGCCATTCGCGGCGCCAGGTCGCGAGCAGCACGAAGACGCCGATCGCCGCCCGCAGCAGGTCGGGGGGCGCGTGTCGGGCCAGGGGAACCGACAGCATGCCCGCCGGCAACAAGAGCACGAGATAGGGAAGCAGGAGGTCTCGGCGGATCGCGCGCCGATGGACCAGCGTCCGGCTCGAATTCGACGCGAGCTGCGCGATCGCGTGGATCGGGATCGCCACCGCCGGCTCGAGGAAGAGGAGCATGACGGCCAGCAGCAGGATGCCCCCGGCCATCCCCAGGACGGCGGAGACCGCCGCGGTCCCGAGGCTCACGCTCCAGAGCACGACGAGCTCGAGCCCGACCTCGTCCACGCCCCCTCCCCCTCCTCCGTCCATCGCGCTGCGACCGCTCGCGCGGGTCCCCGGCCAGAGTCTGCCGGCGCGCTGCGCGTTCGCCGCCGGTCGGATGCCGCGCCGCGCGCAGATCGGCCCACGTTGACCATCTTTTCGGCATTGATCAAGTTGATTCAGCTCTGCATCATCGACTAGATTGAGCCACTCGATGGATACTCACGCGCACACCCCGCTCTCGACCCCCCGCCCGGCGACGGCCTCGCGTTCGACCGCCCGAGCCAGCGAGGGCGCCCCGCGCCCGGCCCGGGAAGCGGGCAGCCCGGCGGAGTTCCTGACCGCGGCGGAGGCGGCCCGGCTCCTCGACGTCAAGCTCGCGACCCTCTACGCCTATACGAGCCGAGGACTGATCCAGAGCGTGCCCGGCAGCCGGGGCCGATCCCGGCGCTACCGGAGGCGGGATCTCGAGCGCCTGTGTGCCCGGCGCGATGCCCGCTCGGGGCATGGACCGGTCGCCGCCGCGGCCCTGCGCCAGGGCGAGCCCGTGATGGACAGCGCCATCACGCTGATCTCGATCGAGCAGGGGCCGATCTACCGCGGGCGGGTCGCGCTCGATCTCGCCCGCGAGGGGCGCAGCTTCGAATGGGTCGCCGAGGGTCTCTGGTCCGGGGACTGGAGCGAGCGGTCGGAGCCGACGGGCTGGCGCTGCGACGGGCTCGGCTTCGACCTCGAGGCGCTGATCCGCTGCCTGCCGCCCCGGATCGGGCCGCTCCCGGCGCTCTCGCTCGTCATCTCCTTGCTGGCGGCCCGGGATCCGGGGCGCTTCAGCTGGCATCCCGAGGCGGTCCTGGCCCGGGCCCGGCCCCTGCTGCGGCGGCTCGCGGCGGCGCTGGCTCTCGGACAGGACGGGGCGAACGCGGAGCGGGCAGTGCCGGCATCGCTGGCCGCGCCGAGCCTCGCGGCGGCCATCGGCATCGCCTTCGGCCGAGCGCTCGGGCCGGAGGAGCTGCGGGCCCTCAACCGGGCGCTGGTCCTGGCGGCGGACCACGAGCTGAACGCGTCGACCTTCGCGGCCCGTGTCGCGGCGTCGACGGGAGCCGACGTGTACGGCTGCATCCTCGCGGCGCTCGCGACGCTCTCCGGTCCGAGACACGGCGGCGCGGCGGATCGCGTCGATGCCCTGCTGGTCGAGGCGGGACCCGCCGAGCGGGTCGAGCAGGTCGTCCACGATCGACAGCGCCGCGGCGAGGTCATCGAGGGCTTCGCGCATCCGATCTACGCGCCGCACTCGGATCCCCGCGGCGCGCTGCTGATCGAGATCGCGCAGGGCCTCGCGGGATCGAGCGAAGACGTGCGCTCGGTCATGGCGCTCGTCGACGCGATGCAGGAAGGCGGCTTCGGCGGCCCGTCGATCGACGTGGGTCTCGTCGCCGTGGCCCGGGCCCTCGGCTTTCCCTCCGGCAGCGCGAGCGCCCTCTTCGCCCTCGGTCGGACCGTCGGCTGGGTCGCGCATGCCCTCGAGCAGCAGGACGCGGGCTTCCTCGTGCGGCCCCGCGCGCGCTACCGCGACGCGCTCGATCCGGGGTCCGAGGCGCGCGGTGTCGATCCCTCGGAGGGGCACGGCGAGCGGCGGCCGCGCCGGCGCGACCGCGGAGCGACCGCGTGAGCGAGGCGGGTACCGTGGACCGATCCGATCCGGCCCGAAGCGGGCTCGCTGCACGGCTGCAGAGCCCCCTGCTCTGGCTCGCGCTCGTGGTCGCCGGCCTCGTCGCGTACGTCTACCACCCGCTCTTCTTTCCGGACACCCACCAGGAATTCACCGCCCAGGGCGAGGAGTTCTTCTTCGAGGCGAACCAGTCGGCCGGCGCTCCGGTCCTGATGCTCGCCGCCTGGCTCTTCTACCGGCGAAGCCACTACCTCGATCTCCTGTCGGGCACCGGCTCGCGCGTCGGCGGCGCCCTGTTGCTCGGCCTGACCCTCGCGCTCTACGCCTGGGGGACCTACACGGGCGCCCCGGACCTCCGCCTCGCGAGCGTGACGCTGCTCTTCACGGGCGGTGCGCTTCTGCTCGGCGGCGGCGCGGCTCTGCGCGCCTTCTGGGTCCCGATCGTGTTCCTGCTCTTCGCGCTGCCGCTTCCGCCGGTGCTGCTCTCCGCCGTGATCTTCCCGATCCAGCTCTGGACCGCGGAGTACGCGGGCTGGATCCTGAACGCGATCGGTGTGCAGTCCTTCGTCCAGGGCGATCAGATCCTGCGCCCCGAGAACACGTTCATCGTGATCGAGACCTGCAGCGGCGTGCGCACGGTCGTGACGCTGATGATGCTGACGGTCCTGCTCGTCGATCTCTTCGAGCGGCGCGGTCTGCATACCGTGCTGCTCGTGCTGCTGACGCCGATCGTCGCGTTGCTGACGAACGGGCTGCGCGTCGTGACCCTCGTCCTGAATCCCCATTCGTCGATCCACTCGGTCCACAATCTCCAGGGCGTCGCGATGCTGCTCGTCGGCCTGACCGCGATCTATCTGCTCGACGGTCTCCTCGAGCGCGTGCTCGGGAGTCGGGATCCTTCGGCGGAGGCCGGCGACTACGGGCTCGCCAACGCGGACGCGGCGTCTTTCCCGACGCAGGCGGCGCGACTCGTCGCGCTCGTCGCGGTGCTCGTCTCGCTCGTCGCGATCGATCGCGCGTTGCCGCGCTGGTCCTTCGAGCGCGGTCTCGCCGAGATGCCGGACGCGCTGCTGGCGCGGGTCTTCGGAGAAGACGCCTCGTACAAGGTCGAGACGGATTTCCAGTTCACGGGCAGTGTGCGGCATCTCGCGCATGCGCGGCGTCGCGTCGACATCGACGGCATGCCGGTCGACTTCCATCTCGGCGTCGCCGACGAGCAGGAGCGCCGCTTCACGATGCTCTCGCCGCGACTCGCCTGGCCCGAGAGCGGCTTCGCGACGATCGAGAAGAGCGACGTCGCGCTCGAGCCGGGCGGAAAGCCCGTGCGGCGCATGCTGCTTCGGCGCGGAGCGCGGACGCTGCTGTCCTACTCGTGGTTCGAACGGCGCGGGAGCCTCTGGTCGGAGGGGTGGCGCCAGGCGGCGGCCCTCGATCGCAGCCCCTTCGTCCGCCCCGAGCACATGCTCGCGATCCGGATCTCGACCCCGGTCGACCGGGGCGACGCGGGCGCGCGCGACGCCGAGGCCAGGATCCAAAAGGCCTGGCTCCGGGTCGCCCCGGAGCTGGTCGGCTACGCGCCGACCCATCCGGTCGTGGCCCACCCGGACGGGGCCGAGGCCTCCGGTCCGGCCCCCCGCTGAGCCGCCGCGCCCGGGTTTTCCTCGTCGAGGGAAGAACTTTTCCCACTCCGCGCCCCGCGATTCATCGAATCCGTGCTAAATCAGGTACTTGGCACGTCTCCCGCACTGGCACACAACTTGCGGGACGTTCGCCGCACGCCTCGGGTGGGGCGGCGGGTATCAGGGGAGCCAATCCAGCGCGAACGCAGGCCCTTCATGCGTTCGCAACCAAAGCTCCGCGGTTTTGCTCGAATCGCGGCGTTTCGGTCCTGGGGGGAGTCGGTAACGTCTGGGACTGGGACGAACCCCACGGTTTTTTTGATTTTTTTCTTGACCTTTTCTGCCCCTGATGGCCAAATAGATGAGACTGGCTCGATCACTTAAACGGAGAACCCTAGAAATGAAGCTCAAGCTTGCTCTGCTTGTCGGCCTCTTCGCGTTTGGTTTCGCGATGACGGCCTCGGCTGGTGCGGTCGCGGATGCGGACGGCGACCTGGTGCCGGATCAGTTCGACAACTGCAACGCGGTGGCGAACGGCCCGAACCAGACGACCAACCAGGTCGACAGCGACCTCGACGGTTACGGCAACCGCTGCGACGCCGACTACGACAACAACTTCGCGACGACGGCTGGCGACTTCGGTACCTTCCTCGGCACCTTCGGCACCAACAATCTCGGCGAGACCGATCACGACGGAAACGGCACCATCACGGCGGCCGATTTCGGCATCTTCCTCGGCAAGTTCAGTGGCGTCGGCGCGGCGAACCGACCGGGTACCTCCGGTCTGGCTTGCGC
>JBIPOQ010000214.1:0-6314 GCA_044379055.1 Myxococcota bacterium | reverse complement strand
TGCCTCGCGTCGGCTGTGGGGCGGCGCAGGCGAGGCGGAGAGACGGCGTCCGGGACTCAGCCGACGTCGTCCCGGTCGAGGCGCTCGAAGCGCCGACACCGGGCGGTGGCCGGCGAGAGCGCGTTCCACTCGCCTTCGATCGCGAAGACCGCGAGGGAGGCCGGTGCGAATCCCTCGCGGAGCGCCTCCTCGAGCTCCGGCTCCCCGCGGCCGAGCTCGACGGCGAGGAGCGAGATGCCGGGGTTGTGGGCCAGGATCAGGACCACGGCCGCGTCCTGCTCCGCTCGGATCGCGTCGAGCAGCCCCGAGGTCGAAGCGTCGTAGAGATCGTGCTCGTAGACGACGTCGATCGCCGGCAGCGACTCGGCGCCGAGGCCGGTCGCCAGCGCCCGCCAGGTCTCGCGACATCGCTGCGCGGTCGAGCAGAGCACGCGATCGGGGATCGGGCCGTCCACGCGGAGTCGCTCACCGACCCGGTGTGCCTCGTCGAGGCCCCGGCGGGTCAGCGGGCGGTCGATGTCGCGACCGGTTCCGGCGGCGGCCGTCGCGTGGCGCATCAGGATCAGGTTTCGAACGGGCATGCGTCGGACTCTAGGCCGATCGCGAGCAGGCGAAGGGGCTCGCGAGCGGCGGAAGCGGGAGGTTCTTCTGCATCTCTTCCAGCGGGACGTCCATGTACTTCTTGATGACCTCGAGGCGGCAGAGCTTGAAGGCCTCGCCGGACTCGTCGGCACACTCGACCGCGACCCGATGATCGACGAATTGGGCTTTCGTCGCCGATCGCTCACAGCTCGCGAGAACGAGAGTGGCGGCGGCGACGGCGATCGGCGCCACGCGAGGAGCCCAGGTCATCGGAGCGACTCCCCCCTCAGCGCCTGTAGGCGCGTGCGGGCAACCAGGTAACGAGCTCGGGCCAGACAAAGATGAGGGCCAGCGCGAGGAGCTGCAAGCCTACGAAGGGGAGAATCCCGACGTAGAGCGTGCGGACGTCGATCTCCGGTGCGACGCCCTTCACGTAGAAGAGCGCGAAGCCGACGGGGGGCGTCAGGAACGAGGTCTGGAGGCAGACCGCGAAGAGCACCGTGAACCAGATCAGATCGAAGCCCAGGGAGACGACGACGGGGGCGACGAGCGGCAGGACGATGAAGGTGATCTCGATCCAGTCGAGCACGAAGCCGAGCAGGAAGACCGCGAAGAGGATCGCGACGACGACGCCGTCGGGGCCGAAGGGGAGGCCCGAGAGTCCCCGGGCGATCAGCTCGTCGCCGCCGAGGCCCCGCAGCACGAGGGCGAAGGCCGTGGCGCCGACGAAGATGCCGAAGAGGTAGCCGGACGTGAGCGTCGTCTCCCGGACGACCTCGCGCATCACGGACCACGAGACCCGTCCGCGCGCGGCGGCGAGGAGGAGAGCTCCGGCGGCGCCGACGCCCGACGCTTCGGTCGGGGTCGCGATGCCGAAGAAGGTGCTGCCGAGGACGGCGAAGATCAGCAGCGAGGTCGGCACGATCTTGCGCAGGACCGCGAGGACGAGCTCGAAATCGACGACCTCGGGGCGATCCGAGGCCGGGGCGATCTCGGGCCGCAGCGCCGGCAGGATCAGCAGGTAGACGATGTAGAGCGCGGCCAGCAGGAGCCCCGGCACCACGGCCCCCAGGTAGAGATCGCCGACCGAGAGCGCGAGGCGATCGGCCATCAGGACGAGCATGATGCTCGGCGGGATCAGGATGCCGAGGGTCCCCACGGCGCAGATCGTGCCGGTCGCGAAGGTCGGTGCATAACGCGCGGCCTGCATCGGCGGCAGGCCGAGCAGCGCGAGCATGACGACCGAGGCGCCGATGATCCCCGTGCTCGCGGCCAGCAGGACGCCGATCAGCGCGATCGACACCGCGAGCCCGCCGCGCACCCGCCCGAAGAGCCGAGACACCTCGCGCAGGAGCTCTGCCGCGATTCCGGAGCGGTCGAGCAGGAGTCCCATCAGGACGAACATCGGGAGCGCGACCAGCACCCAGTTGTCCATCAGGTCGAAGATCCGGTCGCCGACCAGCGACGTGTAGGTCCAGTCGATGCCGGTCTCGATCCCGAAATCCCGCTCGAGCAGGAGCGCCACCGCCGTGAAGACGAGGGCGATCCCGCCGAGCACCCAGGCGACCGGAAAGCCCGTCAGGATCCCGAGGATGAACGAGAAGAACATCGCGACCGCGAGCCACTCGCGCGCGCTCATTCGGGGCCCTGCTCTGCGGGAAGCCGCTCGACGGGTCGGTCGGTGGCGCGGGCCGCGGTCTCCCTGCCGAACAGACGTCGCGCGACGGCGCGGGTGCGCGCGAGGGAGGCCGCGAGCAGGAGCGCGAACGTGAGCGGGAGTGCGCTCTTCAGGATCCAGCGATGCGAGAGCCCCCCCGCCGAGCTCGACCGCTCGTTCGTCGCGAAGCTCTCGGCGACCAGGGGAATCCCGCTCCAGAGCACGAGCACCAGGAACGGCAGCTGGAAGAGGAGCAGGCCGTAGAGGTCGACCCAATCGCGCCGCCGTGCCGGCATGCCCTCGCGGAAGACGTCGACCCGGACGTGGCGGTCGTGGATCACGCAGCCGACGATGCCGACCAGGAAGCCGACGGCGTAGAGGTGCCACTGCAGCTCTTCGAGCTCGATCCGGCTCACGCCGAAGAGGGTCCGCAGCAAGACTCCCGCGACGATCACGCCGACCAGCACGAGCCAGATCCAGCTCGCGGCGGTCACGAGGCGATCGAGCCCGCGCTCGACCCGGGCGGGCGGATCGCCGGCGTCATTCGCCATCGGCGCCCTCCGCCCGGGCCGGCGGCGCGGGATAGGCGAGGCGCTGCCAGCGGACGTAGTCGGCGTGGAAGGCGCGCTGATGAGCCAGGATGCGCGCGAAGTCGGCGTCGCCGCGCGCCGCTTCGTCGAGGACCTGCTCGACGGCGCCTTCGAGGGCCGCGAGCAGGGCGGGCGAGAGCGTCTGGGTCGTGACGCCCTCCGCCTCGAAGCGGCGCAGCACGGCGCCCTGAGCCGCCTCCGCCTTCGCGAAGTTGCGCTGCACGCCGTCGCCACAGGCGAGCTCGATGGTCTCGCGCGTGGCGGCGGAGAGCGCATCCCAGGTCGGCTTGTGGACGACGAGATGGAAGGCGGTGTGCGGCTGGTGCCAGCCGGGGAAGTAGTTGTACTTCGCGATCCGGTCGAAGCCGAGGCGGACGTCGACCTCGGGGAGCGAGAACTCCGTCGCGTCGATGGCGCCCTTCTCGAGGGCCTGGAAGAGCTCGCCGCCGGGCAGCATCGTCACCGACGCGCCGAGGGATTGGAGCGCCTGACCGCCGAGACCGGCGAAGCGGATCTTCAGGCCGCGCAGATCCTCGGGCGTCTCGATCGCCTCGCGGAACCAGCCCGCGGTCTCGGGACCGATCAGTCCGCAGAGGATCGGCTCGACGCCGAGGGGTCGATAGAGCCCCTGGGCCAGCTCCCGGCCGCCGCCGGCTTGCCACCAGGCGGTGTACTCCCAGGGCGTCATGCCGAAGGGGACGGCGCCGAAGAGCGCCGAGGCGGGGAGGCGACCCTCTTCATAGCCGAGCCAGGTATAGCCGGCGGGGATCTTCCGGTTGCGCACGGCATCGACGATCGCGAAGGCCGGCACGACCTCGTCCGGATCGTCGATCGTCCATGCGATGCGCCCGTCGCTCGCGACGGCGAGCCGCCGGGCGATCTCGACGACGTTCTCGCCGAGGGCGGGGAGATGGGTTCCGAAGGCGCTGCTGACGCGCCATTGCACGTCCGGCTCGGCGCCGCGGCGTGCCGCGGCGTCCGCGTCCCCCTCCGCCGACCTCGTCCCGACTTCGTCCGGCGCGTCGAGACTCCATTGCGGCAGCGATCCCGCGACGAGGACCCCGACCGCGAAGGCGATCACGACGGCGACGAGCGCCTCGCGCCTCGACATCAGATCGCTCCGTTCGCGCTCATTGGACCTCGACGAGCGGAATCTTCATGGGCACCTTCGTCTTCCCGTCGCGCAGGACCTCGACCGCGACGAGCTCGCCCGGCGTGCGCTTGTCGAGGGCGTTCGACAGCTCCGCATAGCTCCGGATGCGCTTGCCCGCGACGGACTGGATGATGTCGGCGGACACGATCGTCCCGCGCCGATCGATGCCGAGGGAGCGCATGCCGGCCCGGGCGGCGCCCGAGCCCGCGACGACCTCGCGCACGATGACGCCCTCGACGCCCCAGCTGCGGGCGAAATGATCGGGCAGGACGGAGACCCCGAGACCCGCGCGACGGACCTTCCCGTAGCGGATCAGCTGGGGC
Organism: Myxococcota bacterium; assembly: GCA_044379055.1. Classification (GTDB taxonomy): domain Bacteria; phylum Myxococcota_A; class UBA9160; order UBA9160; family UBA4427; genus UBA4427. The sequence continues at coordinate 2,009 of JBIPOQ010000214.1, read as the reverse complement.
ACGATGCGCGCGACGGTGTCGATCGGGATCGCGAAGCCGATGCCGGCGCTCGCCCCGCTCGGGCTGAAGATCGCCGTATTGACGCCGATCGCGCGGCCATGGGAATCGAGCAGCGGCCCGCCCGAGTTGCCCGGGTTGATCGAGGCATCGGTCTGGATCACGTCTTCGATGACGAAGCCCTCGTTGGTCGGGAACTCGCGGCCGAGGGCGCTGATGACGCCGGTCGTCAGCGTGCGGTCGAGGCCGAAGGGATTGCCGATCGCGATGACCTTCTGGCCGACGAGCAGCGAATCGGAGCGCCCGATCGCGAGGGGCTTCGGCGCGAGACCCTTCGACTCGATGTGGAGGACGGCGAGGTCCTTGCGCGGCTCGAAGCCGACGACGCGCGCCTCGTGGGTCGTCCCGTCGGCGAGGGTCACCGAGAAGGTCTGCCCGCCCTGGACGACGTGGTAGTTGGTGACGACGTGGCCGAACTCGTCCCAGAGGAAGCCCGAGCCGGAGCCCTGGGGTACCTCGGTCACGTTGGCCGAGAAGAAGTCCCGGCGTAGCGCGTTGTTCGTGACGAACACGACCGAGCCCCCCGCCGCGCGGAAGACCTCGATCGTGTTGCGTTCGGACTCGAGCAGCCCGTCGGGCAGGGGCGGGGGAGGCGGCGGCGTCGAGCTCGGCCCGCTCGGCGCGGACTGCGCGGCGGCGGGCCAGGCGATGAGGCTCGTCGAGCTCACGACGGTCCCGAGAACGAGGATCAGCAGCGCGAGCGCACGGCTCGGGATCATCGCAGCGCGTCCGACGAAGCGAGCTCGACCGCAGCCCGGGCCAGCGCGTCGATCTGTGAACGGAATGCTTCCACGTTTCCCCCTTCGGCCATCACGCCCTTCATGTAGCGCGACAGCACGCCTTCGACGATCGCCGCCAGTCGCCAGTACTGGAAAGCGCGGTAGTAGGCGATCTTGCGGGTCGAGAGACCCGTCGACGCCTCGTAGCGCGCGAGAAGGGCTTCCCGGCTCGGGAAGCCGCCGCAGGAGGTCGCCGAGATGCCGGTGCCGCTCGCGTTCGGCGAGAGATCGCCCGGGCCGTTCCAGTCGTTCATCAGGTAGCCGAGATCGGCGAGCGGGTCGCCGAGGGTACAGAGCTCCCAGTCGAGCACGGCGGCGATGCGGCCCGCGGCGCCGTCGACGAGGAAGTTCCCCAGCCGATAGTCGCCGTGCACGATGGCGACGGCCGCCTGCTCGGGCCGGCGCGCCTCGAGGGCGGCATGGGCTTCGTCCATCTCGGGCAGCTCGCGGGTCTTGCTCTTTTCCCACTGCGTCTTCCAGCGCGCGAGCTGGCGGGCGAGATAGGCCTCGCGCCGCCCGAGGTCCCCGAGGCCGACCGAGTCGGGATCGAGGCGGTGGAGGGCGGCGAGGGTGTCGACGACGTGCAGGCCGAGCGCCTCGCGGCGCGCCACAGGGACGACCCGCTCGCAGACCTCGGGCCCGGTCAGGACGTCGCCCGCCACGAACTCCATGACGTAGAAGGGCGCCTCGTTGACCGACGCATCGAGGCAGAGCGCGACGGTCTTCGGGACCGGGACGGCGGAGTCGGCGAGGGCGCGGAGGATGCGATGCTCGCGGCCCATGTCGTGGGCGGTCGCGAGGACGGCGCCGGTCGGCGGGCGGCGCAGGACGAAGCGGCGGCCCGTCGCGTCGAAGACGTGGAAGGTCAGGTTCGAGTGGCCGCCGACGATGGGCTCGAAGCGCAGCGGCGCGACGACGCCCGGCAGCTGCATCGTGAAATAGCGCTCGAGGGCGGCGGACGAGATCCCCTTCATGGCGGGGCGCAGTGTAGCGGCCGGGCTCAGCGCCGCGGGGTCTTCGTGGCCGGTCCGTTCGGCGCGACCGGCCCTGGGAACGCGCCTTCGATCACGATCCGGACCCGGCCGTCGCGGGTTTCGAAGAGCTCGCCGACGCGGGCGATCGGCGGCTCGCCGGCCGCGGCGAAGGCCTCGGCGAGGCGTGCGCCGGCGTCGG
>JBIPOQ010000212.1:0-6378 GCA_044379055.1 Myxococcota bacterium | reverse complement strand
CGCCGGGCGCACGACGATGCCGCGACCGGCGCCGAGGGTCTCGAGCCGCCGGCGGTCGAAGACGTGGTTCGGCTGCCCGAGATCGAGCATGACGAAGTTCGAGACGTCGACGAGCAGATCGATCGGGCGCTGGCCCACCGCGAGCAGCAGATGCCGCAGCCAGTCGGGCGAGCGCGCCGCCGACACGCCGTCGATCACGAGCCCGACATAGCGCAGACAATCCGGCGACTCGAGGCGCACGGGCCAGGCGGCGCCGCCGCCGGTGGTCGGTGCAGAGAGATCGAGCGACTTCAGCGGCCGCTCGTAGATGGCGGCGAGCTCGCGGGCGAGGCCGCGGTGGCCCCAGAGATCGGGGCGATGGGTCAGCGACTTGTTGTCGATCTCGACGATCCAGTCCTCGAGATCGAGGGCCCGGGCGACGGAGGTCCCGACGGCGGCGGTCTCGGGGAGCACCCAGATGCCGTCGTGCTCGTCGCCGACGCCGAGCTCCCGGGCCGAGCAGATCATGCCGAAGGACTCGACGCCGCGGATCTTCGAGCGCTTGATCGTGAGGTCGCCGGGGAGCTTCGTCCCGATCTTCGCGACGGCGACCTTCTGTCCCGCGGCGACGTTGGGCGCGCCGCAGACGATCGAGAGGGTTTCGACCGGGCCGCCGTCCGCGGCGGAGCCGACGTCGACGCTGCAGAGCGAGAGCTTCTCGGCGTCGGGATGGCGATCGCGGGTCAGGACCCGGCCGACGACGACGTCGCTCGTCGCCGGGGCGAAGCGTTCGAGGCCCTCGACCTCGGCGGTCGAGAGCGTGAGGTCGTTGCCGAGCTGCTCGGGCGTGATGCCCGAGAGATCGACGTGACGCGAGAGCCAGCGCAGCGAGGCCTTCATCGAATCGGCTCCATCAGAACTGCTCCAGGAAGCGCAGATCGCCGGACAGGAGATGGCGCACGTCGTCGATCCCGTGGCGCAGCATCACGAGCCGCGAGAGCCCGAGGCCGAAGGCGAAGCCGCTCCAGATCTCGGGGTCGATGCCGCCGGCGCGCAGCACGTTCGGATGCACGAGCCCGCACGGCAGCAGCTCGATCCAGGTCGTGCGCTTGCAGACGCTGCAGCCGTCCTGGCAGAACGGACAGCGGGCATCGAGCTCGAAGCCCGGCTCGACGAAGGGGAAATGGCCGGGCCGGAGGCGCACCTCGAGATCGCGGCCGAACATCCCGCGCAGCAGCGTCTTCATCGCGCCGATCAGATGGGCGACGGAGATGTCCTTGCCGACGACGAGGCCTTCCATCTGGTAGAAGGTGTGGTCGTGGGACGCGTCGGTCGTCTCCTGGCGGAAGACGCGGCCCGGCGCGATCACGCGGAACGGCGGCTTGCGCTTCTCCATCGCGCGGACCTGGACGGGCGAGGTATGCGTGCGCAGGACCAGGCGGCCGGCTTCGTCGCAGTAGAACGTGTCCTGCGAGTCGCGGGCGGGATGGTCCTTCGAGATGTTGAGCGCCTCGAAGTTGTAGTGGTCGAGCTCGACCTCGGGACCGTCGAGGACCTCGTAGCCCATCGAGGCGAAGAGATCCTCGAGCTCGCGGGTCACCTGCGTGATCGGGTGCAGCCCGCCGCGCAGCGGGCGCGGCGCCGGGAGCGTCGGATCGAAATCCTGGGCCTGTCGGGCGGCGTCGAGCTTCGAGCTCGCGAGGGCGGCCGAGCGCTCGTCGAAGATCGCCTGGAGCGCCTGCTTGAGGTCGTTGGCGCGCTGGCCCTGGGCCTTGCGCTGCTCGGGCGGCAGCTTCGGGATCTCGGCGAGCAGCGCGGCGACGGCGCCCTTCTTGCCGAGGTACTCGCGCTCGAGCTCCTTCACGGCGGCGGGATCGGCGCACGCGGCCGTGCGCTCGCGCGCCTGCTGGAGGGTGTCTTCGGCGCTCATCCCGGGTCCCGATCCTCTCGTTCGGTTCGTTGCGCCGACGCGCGGCGCGGCCCCGGACGATGCGCCCCGGGCTCGAAGTCGGCCGAGCTTACCGAATCGACCCGCACGGGGCGCCCGGGGCGACCCACGAAGGGCGATCGGCGGATCCGGTTCCGGTCTCGGGTCGACGCGCGATCGCTATGGTGGCGGCGGAGGACAGCCATGGCCTTGGGGCAGGCGACCGAGCGCACGTTCCGGGAGCGCGGACCCGGCGCCGGGCTCGGCGCCCTCGCGATCCTCGGCGTGCTCGTCCTCGCGCGTCTGGGCGGCCTCGAGGCGGCGGAGCTCGCGGTCGCTGATCGGATCGGGCCGGCGGCGCGCGGCTCGACGTCGGCGGCGAAGCCGTCGGTCGTGCTCGTTTCGATCGGAGAAGAGGATTTCGAGCGATCCGGCTATCCGATCCCCGATGCCGAGCTGACCCGCGCCCTCGAGGCCCTGCGATCCCTCGGCGCCAGCGCGATCGGCCTCGACCTCTACCGGCCGACGCCGGCGGGCAACGCGCCCGACGATCTCGCGGGCTGGGCGGCGCTCGCGGCCGCCGTCGAAGGCGACCCGCGGATCGTGGTCACCGAGCTGCTCCCCAGTCCCGATGCCCCGGGCATCGCCGCCCCGCGCTTCGCGCCCCGCGAGCAGATCGGCTTCAACAACATCCTGATCGATCCCGGTCGCGTCGTGCGCCGCGGCTATCTCTATGCCTGGGACGACGACGGCACGGCCCACGTCTCCTTCGCGCTCCGCCTCGCGAGCCTGCATCTCGCGAGTCGCGACCTCGCCGTCGCCCCCGATCCCGCGGACCCCGAAGCCGTTCGCCTCGGCGCGACGCCGCTTCCGCCGCTCACGGGCGATTTCGGGGCCTATGTCGACCTCGATGCGGGCGGCTACCAGATCCCCCTCGACTTCGCGCGCGATCTCGCGGATTTCGAGAGTGTCGCGTTCGAGGCGCTGCTCGCGGGCCGGGTACCCGAGGCCGCGATCCGCGATCGCATCGTCCTCGTCGGAACCGACGCGCCGAGCGTGAAGGACGACTTCGATTCGCCGAGCTCGCGGATCGCGAGCGTGACGGGCCACCGCATCCACGCGCAGCTCGTCGACCAGCTCGTGCGCGCGGGCGAGGACGGCGATCGCCCGCCGAGCAGCCTCGGCACCGCCGCCGAGACGGCGCTCGTCGTCGGCTTCGGCCTCGTCGCCGTCGCGATCGCGACGGGTGTCGGCACGCTCGGCGCAGTGGTGCCCGCGCTGCTCGTCGGGGGCGGGTTGCCCTTCGCCTTCGCGGCACTGCTCTTCGCGCAGGGCCTCTTCGTCCCGAGCGTCGCGTCGGCGCTCGCCTGGGGCGCCGGCGGCGGCGTCGCCCTCGGCCTGCGCATGCAGGCCGAGGCCCGGGCGCAGCGCCAGCTCGTCTCGCTCTTCCGTCGCTTCTCGTCGAGCGCCGTGGCCGACGAGCTCTGGCGCCAGCGCGACGCGATCATGGCCGGCGGGCGGCCGCGTCCCCAGCGGGTCGTGCTGACGGCCCTGATCGCCGACCTCGAGGGCTTCACGCGCGCGGCCGAGAAGCTCGAGCCCGAGCGGCTCCTCGACTGGATCGACGGCTACCTCGCCGCGATGACCCGCATCATCGAGCGCCATGGGGGCCACGTCGACGACTACGCCGGCGACGGCATCAAGGCGAATTTCGGGGTCCCGATCCCGAGCGTGAGCGACGCGGCGCGGGCGCGCGATGCCCGGCAGGCGGTGGCCTGCGCCCTCGCGATGGGGGAGGCCCTGGCGGAATGTCATCGCGACTGGGCCGCCCGGGGCCTTCCGCTCGCGCACCAGCGGATCGGCCTCTTCACCGGCCCCGCCGTGGTCGGCGCAGTCGGCAGCGACGCCCGCATGAAGTACACATCCGTGGGCGACACGATCAACGCCGCGGCCCGACTCGAGGCCTTCGCGGCGCCCCCCGAAGCAGGGGTCGACGAAGGACCGCAGCGGATCCTGATCGGCGAGTCGACGCGCCGGCTGCTCGGCGATGCGTTCCGTGTCGAGGATCTCGGGGTCCACGGCGTGAAGGGGCGGTCCGAGCCGATTCGCATCTACCGCGTGCTCGGCGCGCGCAGCGCAGGGCCACCGGAGGAACGGACATGACGAGCGAACGGACGCGACGGGGCGAGGCGGGAAAGCGGTCGGGACGCGCGCTCGTGCCGGCCTCGATCGGGGGACTGCTCGCGGCGCTCGTCGTGTCGCTGGTCGCGAGCGCGCCGGTCTGGGCGGCGAAGCCCGAGGCGCCGCAGTTGGAGAAGGCCACGGGCGAGGGTGTCCCGGACCAGAACGCGCAACCCGGTGCCGGGCAGGGCCGTCCGCCGGCTGAAGCGAGCGCGGCCGGCGCGAAGGCGGCGGGCGCTGCGGGCGCGCCGATCGTCTACGTCCCGCCGAGTCGCGGTCGCGCGCGGCATACGGCCGGGGCCGGTACGCGCGGGCCGACGCAGAATCCGCCGCGGGTCGCCGTGCTCGCGCCCCGCGACCACGTCGGCCTGACGACGAGCGCGCATCCGCGGCTCTACTGGCATCTCTCCGAGACGACGGCGACGCGCATCGAGCTGACCGTCGTCGACGACGAGGCGACCGACCCGCTGCTGGAGCTCTCGCTGCCGGGGCCCGTCGCGGCAGGCGTCCATGCGCTCGATCTCGGGGCCCTCGGCATCGCTCTCGAGCCCAACAAGACCTATCGCTGGTTCGTCGCGGTGGTCCACGATCCGCTGCGGCGATCCCGCGACGAGCTCGCCGAGGGCGCGATCGAGCGGGTGGCCGCGCCGACCGGAGCGAAGTCGGCGGGCGCGGCGGCGACGGATCGCGAGCGCAAGGCGAGCGACCGGCGTGCGAACGCCCTGGCCCAGGCCCGCGCGGGCTTCTGGTACGACGCGCTCGCGGGCCTCGAAGAGGCGCTGGCCGAGGATCCGACCGACGCCGGTCTGCGGGCGGATCGGACGGCGCTGCTCGCCCAGGGTGATCTCGCGTTCGAGCTTCCTTAGTCCGTCGCGCATCGCCCGTCCCTGCGCCGGTTGGGCCCGGCTGGAGCCGTCTCGTGTCCCGTTCGCTGCTCGCTCATCGACTCGTTCTCGGCGTGGGCCTCGCCTTCGGCCTCGGTCTCTTCGCCGGCGCCGAGCGCGCGAGCGGACAGGCGACGCTCTTCGCGCTCCGAACCGGGCCCGCGAATCCCCTCGAATCCTTCGATCTCGGCGACCAGGCTTCGCCCGCGCTCGCGGACTTCGACGGCGACGGCGATCTCGACGTCGTGGTCGCCCGATCCGATGGTGCCTTCCGCTACCTCGCGAATACGGGCACCGCCGCCGCGCCGAGCTTCGTCGAGCGCGTCGGGCCGGCGAATCCCCTGGCGGGTGCGACGACCTCGGGCGCCGGCCATCCCGCGGCGGGGGACCTCGACGGCGACGGCGATCTCGACCTCGTCGCCGGCAGCGCCGGGGCGACGACCTATCTCTTCTACGAGAACGTCGGGACCTCGACCGGGCCGGCGTTCGGCAACACCGCGGGCGTCGATCTCGCCGGTGTGGTCGTCGACTCGGGGGTCGGGGACCTGCGGACCGCGTCGCTCGTCGATCTCGACGGCGATGGGGATCTCGATCTCGTCGCGGGTGGGGTCGGCGGCGACTTCCGGCTTTTCGAGAACGTCGGGACGGCGTCGAGCTTCGCCTTCGTCGCCCGCACCGGGGCCGCGAATCCGCTCGCCGGCTTCGACGTCGGCACGCATTCGGGCGCGGTCTTCGGCGATCTCGATCGCGACGGGGATCCCGATCTCGTCTCCGGGAATGGCGCCGGGAGCTTCGTCGTCCTCGAGAACGCGGGCGGTGCGACCGCGCCTGCCTTCGTCCTTCGAAGCGGCGGCGCGAGTCCCCTCGACGGCGTCGTCCTCGGCGCCCTGACCCGGCCCGCCCTCGGTGACCTCGATGCGGACGGCGATCTCGATCTGATCACCGGCCAGAGCGACGGCACCCTCGACTTCCTCGAGAACCGCTCGGGGCTTCTGCTCGCCCGCACCGGCGCCGAGAATCCCCTCGCCGCCGTCCTGCCCGGCAGTGAAGGCGCCCCGGCCTTCGGCGACCTCGACGGTGATGGGGATGCGGATCTGATCGTCGGCGCGGCGACCGGCACGCTTCGCCTCTTCGCCAACACGGGAAGCGCCACGAATCCCGCCTGGGTCGAGCGGACGGGCGCGGCGAATCCGCTCGCGGGGCAGGACGTCGGGACCGCGTCGGCGCCGAGCCTCGGCGACCTCGACGCCGACGGCGATCTCGATCTCGTCGTCGGCGAGGGCGACGGCGTCTTCGGCTTCTTCGAGAACACGGGCTCGGCGGCGGTCGCCGTCTTCGTCGCCCGGATCGGGAGCGCGAACCCGCTCGACGGCCAGTCGGTCGGTAGCGCCTCGACCCCGAGCCTCG
>JBIPOQ010000211.1:0-6408 GCA_044379055.1 Myxococcota bacterium | reverse complement strand
AACCTGCTCTACAGCCCCGATCTCCCGGCCCGGGCCCTGGCGGTCGTCGACTGGGAGATGGCGGGCGTCGGCGATCCCCTCGTCGACCTCGCCTGGGCCCTCATCTTCCTGCCGCAGGAGGGCAATCCCCTGGCGCTCGGGGCCGCCGGACAGCCCGGCGGATACCGACTCGCCGGCCTGCCGACCGAGTCCGAGCTCGTCGAACGTTATGCCGAGCAGACCGGTCGGGACGTCTCGGCCCTCGACTGGTATCGGGTCTTCTCGCCCTGGAAGCTCGCGATCGTGCTCGAGGGGAGCTTCGCGAAATGGCGACGCGGGGAATCGAGCAACCCGCTCCATGAACATTTCGGACCGATGGCCGATCGCCTGCTGGCCCGGGCCGAGTCGCTGATCGCGGAACGCTGATCGAGCGACGCTGAGCGAAGGAGGACGGCGATGACGAGCGGGGCAGGGCGGGATCTCGAGGGACGCGTCGCGATCGTCACGGGCGGGAGCAAGGGGCTCGGCCTCGCAATGGCGAAGGGCTTCGCGCGGGCGGGCGCGGACGTCGTCATCTCGAGCCGGAAGCTCGAGGCCTGCGAGAAGGCCGCCCGGGAGGTCGAGGCCCTCGGGCGCCGCGCGCTCCCGATCGCGTGCCACGTCGGCGACTGGGGGCAGTGCGACGCGCTGGTCGAGCGTGTCTTCCGCGAGCTCGGCCGGATCGACGTGCTCGTGAACAACGCGGGCATCGCGCCGGTCGCCCCGCGGCTGCTCGACGTGACCGAGGCGCTCTTCGACAAGACGATGGCCGTCAACCTGAAGGGGCCGCTCCGTCTCGCGGCCCGCGCCGCCGAGGTCATGCAGCCGGGCAGCACGATCGTCAACATCAGCTCGGTGGCGAGCGTGCGGCCGAACAGCCTGACGGCCGTCTATGCGGCCGCGAAGGCGGGCCTCAACGTGCTGACCTCGGTCATGGCCCAGGAATTCGCGCCGAAGGGCATTCGCGTCAACGCGATCGTCTGCGGGACCTTCTGGACGGACAGCTTTCGGGCAGGCGTGCCGAACGATGCAGCCGTCGGGGTCGCGTCGCGCGGCAATGTCCTGCGTCGGATCGCTCGACCCGAGGAGATCGTCGGGACCGCGCTCTACCTCGCTTCGGACGCGTCCTCCTACACCACGGGGCAGCTGATCCAGGTCGACGGCGGCGTCCTGCCCTGATCTTTCTGCCGGCTCGGGGCGGACGTCTCGAGCGTGTCGGGCGGAGGGGTCCGTCGTGTCCGACATCGATGCCGCCCCGCAAGCGCCCCCTGCGCCCGACATTCGTGACCGGAGATCAGGGCTCGCTCGAGCGGGGGATCGCCGGCGACGACGACTTCTGGATCGGGGCCCTCCTCCGTGAAGCCTCGGAGAAGTCGTCGGGGCCCTGGGCGCGGCCCAACGAATCGTGTCGGCCTTGCTCGGCGCCCCGATCACGGCGGGCCTCTACAGACTCGGGATCCGGGGAGCGTTCGGCGTGCTGCCCGTTCCCGGCGAAGGAATTCGACCTCCGCACGAGGGGCGTTGCCCCCGAAGGAGGACGATTCGTCGAATCTGCTTGTCATCTCCGATCGTGCGTCACAGAATGGCGTCATGGCGGACTCTTCCTGTCCGTTCGGCTGAACGACCCTCGAATTTCGTCGTCCGAGCGTTCGCCGGCGAGCTCTCGAAGGGCCCGAGTCGAGGAGGCGAATCATGATCCGAGCACGATCCGAGCGGGAGCCCGACTTCGACGCGAGCCCGACCTGGGACGAGGCGTATTTCGACACGGCGACGCCGGCTCAGCCGGTCCTCGACGGCGCTTTCTGGAAGGAGCCGTTGACCGCCATCCCGACTCGGCCGCTGCTCGTCTGCGATGGCGACACGAGCGTTCGCGCCGCGATGCAGGCCATGCAGCAGGGCCATCGGGGCTACGTCGTCGTCACGGAAGACGGTACCCCGCGTACCCGACTGATCGGCATCTTCACCGAGCGCGACGTCCTGCTGCGCGTGATCGATGGGGGCCGGAATCCGGCGGAGATCCGGATCGGGGACGTCATGACCCGTGACCCGGAGACGCTGCCCGTCGACGCGCGCATCGCCTGGGCGCTCAACCTGATGTCGATCGGCGGATTTCGCCACGTCCCCGTCGTCGATCGCGGGGGGCGCCCGACGGCGGTCGTCGCCGTGCGCGACATCGTCGAGCTGCTCGTCGAGTCGTTTCCTGCCGAGATCCTGAACCTGCCGCCCGATTTCGGGCGCAAGAAGAGCCGCGCGCGCGACGGCGCCTGAGCGCGGGGATGCCGGCCGTCAACCGAGCGATTTCGTGAGGATCGTCTCGGCGGCGGCGACGTCCGCTTCGTGGGTCACGACGACCGTCGGGCTGTTCTCGATGTCCATGAAGGTCTCGAGATCCGCCCAGTGGGCGCGGCCGGCGTCGGTCTCGCGGTAGAACGTCGAGGTCTTCTCGAGGCTCGCGAGGTCGGGCCAGTGGTTCTCGGCCATCCCGACGTAGGGCGTCTCGCCTGCGATCAGCATCAATCGGTTCTTCGTGATGTACGGGTGGTCCTTCAAATCGAAGCGCTCGGTGTGCTCGACCCAGCGGGCGAGGAAGGCTTCGTTCGAGAGATGGGGTCGCTTCCGGACGAGGGTGAAGGTCACGATCATGGGCTCTCCTTCGCGAGGCGTTCCGTCGCACGATAGGCCGCCCCGCGAAGTTCGCCCCCCGTCGACGGATCGAGGGACCCGGGCCCGGCGGGACCCGATGTCCCGCTCGTCCTCGGCCTCGTGTAATCCCGCCCCAGCTGCCGCGCGCTCGACGGCTTGATCGGGCCCTCCCTTTGCCGTCGCGGTGGCACGCATGTTGCTCAACCTCGGGGGGATCGAGAGGGACGTCCGAGAAGTCGGCAGAGAGGAGCGACATGTTGGGTTGTGTTCGATCGGTTCGAGGAGAGGCTCGCGAGCGCGCGTCGGCGGAAGAGGAGAGACGAAGCAGGGGCGTGTTTGCTGGTCTGGCGGCGGTGCTCGCGTTCGGGAGCTTCGTGGGGACGGCGCAGGCGGCGGAGGAATGCCGCACGTTCCTGCCGGATTTCGGCTGCGATCGGGAGGCCCGGCCGGCGGGTCACGTCGCGCCGATGTCGATGCCCTATCTCTTCGAGGATCCGTACATCACGACGGAAGTCAATCTCGTCGGGATCTACCACGGCTTTCCGTCCGACTCGGTCTTCGGCGGCGGCGAGGCGGGCGTCGTCGCCCTCCAGGCCCGCGTCGCCCTCACCGATCGCCTCGCCTTCATCGCGACGAAGGACGGCTACATGATCAATCGTCCGGACCATCCCTGGCTCAAGAACGAGGAGGGATTCATGGACATCACGGGCGGCTTCAAGTACGCCGTCATCGACGATCGGGAGCGCGGCGTCATCGTGACTCCGAGCCTCCGCTTCGAGATCCCGGTCGGCAATGCCGACGTCTTCCAGGGCGATGGCAAGGGCGTCTTCATTCCGGGCCTGAGCGTCGGCTGGGGGCCCGAGGACGTCCACTTCATCAGCGACGTCGGCGCCCAGCTGCCGATCGACGGCGATCGGGACAGCTCGTCGCTCTACTACAACTTCCATCTCGACCAGGCCTTCGAGGTCGGCTTCATCCCGGGCGCCGACTACATCGTGCCCTTCATCGAGCTCAACGGCATGGTCTGGCTCGACTCCGGCGACGGCAGCTCGAAAGTCGATTTGAAGTCGCCGCCGGCGCCCGCGCAGCACGTCCCGCTCCGGGCCGCGCAGAACATCCTGAATGGCGCCGGCGTCACCGCCGACCGCCGCTTCGAGGGGGCCGACGTCGCCAACCTCGGCTCCTCGGGCATGGCGGGCGAGGATCTCGTCACCTTCGCCTGGGGCGTCCGAGTCCCGCTGCGCGGCGGCGTCTCGACCGGCTTCTCCTACGAGCGGGCGCTCAGCCAGCGCAAGGACATCTTCGAGCAGCGCGCGACCTGGATGGTCGACTACCAGTTCTGAGCGGATTCGAAGGTCCGATCGAAGGTGGCGCGTGGACTCCCGAAAGGGTCCGCGCGCCGCTTTTCTTTGCGGGCCACCGCCCTAGACTCGCCTCATCGAGCGGGAGGGCAGGGCCTTTGAGGCGTCGGAGATCGGGCATCGTCCGGGGGGCATGGATCACGTCGCTTTGCGGAGCCGGTCTCGCGCTCTTCGCCTGCGACCCGGGAGCGCCGGACTCGGCGAGCGATCCGGGACCCGAGGCGGGCTGGTCGCATCACGGCGGCGATCGTGGCGGCATGCGTTATTCGCGGGCGACGCAGATCTCGAAGCAGAACGTCGACCGGCTCGAGGTCGCCTGGGTCCACCACAGCGGCGACGTCTCCGACGGCCGCGACGGGACGAGCCGGACCTCCTTCAACGGGACGCCGCTCCTCGTCGACGACAGCCTCGTCTACTGCACGCCGATGAATCGCGTGATCGCCGTCGATGCGGAGACGGGAAACGAGCGCTGGGCCTACGACCCCGAGCAGCGTCAGACGAAGCTCCCGGATCCCCACAGTCGCGTCTGTCGCGGCGTCGCCTACTGGGAAGCCGATTCGGCGGAGGAGCGCGGCGGGCCCTGTGGTCGGCGGATCTTCACGGCGACGATCGATGCCGAGCTGATCGCGATCGATGCGAAAAGCGGCCGGATCTGCGGTGACTTCGGTCGGGAGGGGCGGGTCGACCTGCGCGCCGGGATGGGGCCGATCGAGGATTGGGCCTACTACGTGACCTCGCCGCCGGCGGCGGTGAACGACACGGTCGTGGTCGGCGGCATGGTCTACGACAATCTCCGCCGCGAGGCGCCGCCGGGCGTCGTCCGCGGCTACGACGCCCGGACGGGCGAGCGCCGCTGGGCCTTCGATCCGGTTCCGCCCGACTACGCGGGGCCGCCCCCCGCCGAGGGCAGCGAGTTCGTCGCGGGGACGGCCAACAGCTGGTCGATCCTCTCCGCCGACGAGGCGCTCGATCTGATCTTCGTGCCGATGGGCAATGCGGCGACGGATTATTTCGCTGCCTCGCGCGAGGGGCTCGACCATTATTCGAGCTCGGTCCTCGCCCTGCGCGGGGCGACGGGCGAGCTCGTCTGGCACTACCGGATGGTGAACAAGGACGTCTGGGACTTCGATACGGCGTCTCAGCCCGTGCTCTTCGATTTCGAGAAGCCCGACGGGAGCCGGATCCCGGCCCTCGCGCAGGGCACGAAGATGGGCCACGTCTTCGTGCTCGATCGCCGGACCGGCCTTCCGATCCATGGCCATGCCGAGGTCCCGGTTCCCACGGACGGCGTCCTCGGCGAGGTCCTCGCGCCGACCCAGCCCGTTCCGACCTTCGTCGAGCCGCTCCATCCGAGCGAGCTGAGTCCGGACGACGCCTTCGGCTTCACGTTCTGGGACCGGAAGATCTGTCGCGAGGCGCTCGCGAAGTACCGCTACGACGGCATGTTCACGCCGCCGACCGAGCAGGGCAGCATCCAGTATCCACAGAATCCGGGGGGCATGAACTGGGGCAGCCTCGCCATCGATCCGGAGCGCAAGCTCCTCGTCACGAACCTGATGCGGATGGCGAACGGCATCCAGCTCGTTCCCCGCGCCGAGTACGACGCGATGCCGGACAAGGCGTCGCACTGGCCCTTCCAGCTCCAGCCGATGCACGGCACGCCCTACGCGATGCGGAACTTCCCGATCCTCTCGCCCTTCGGTGCCCCGTGCTCGCCACCGCCGTGGGGAACGATCGTCGCGGTCGATCTCGAGACCGGGAAGATCGCCTGGGAGAAGCCCCTTGGAACCATCCGCGATCAGGCGCCGTTCCCGATCTGGCTCTGGCCCGGCTTCAAGGACCTGGGCGCGCCGAACCTCGGCGGACCCGTCGCGACGGCGAGTGGCCTCGTCTTCATCGCCGCGACGACGGATCGCTATCTGCGCGCCTTCGACTCGGAGACCGGCGAGGAGCTCTGGCGCCACCGCCTCCCGTTCACGGGCAACGCGACGCCGATGACCTATCGCCTCGGTCCCGACGGTCGCCAGTTCGTCGTGATCGCGTCGGGGGGCCACGTCTGGTCGGAGCCTGGCGACGCATTGATGGCCTTCGCGCTCCCGCGCTGAGGGCGCTCGCGCCGGCCCTCAGTCCTGGGGCGGATGGCTGATCCGCTTCGGATCGACCCGGAGCGGCCGCTCGTAGGAGGGGTCGCTCCGGTCGCGGGTCGCGGGGCCCGCGCCGAGCATCTTCGCGATCTGCTCGGCATCGAGCGCGTAATCGCCCGGGACACCCTGCCAGTCGTAGAGGCATTTGCGCTGGGCGATCGCCCAGCGGTCGCCCCGCCGCTCCATGCGGTCGATGTAGCGGCCGCCGCCGAGGGAGAGGGCCGGCCCCTCGCGATTCATGG
>JBIPOQ010000210.1:0-6416 GCA_044379055.1 Myxococcota bacterium | reverse complement strand
CTGCTGCTCGGCGCGTTCGGCGCCCTCGTTCGACACCTGCCCGACCATGCCGCGACCGGTCTCGCGCGAGACGGGCTCGAATTCGCCGCGCGACGACTCGTCGAGCTCGAGATCGGGGCGCCGAGGGACCTCGCGTCCACGCTCGAGCACTGGACCGGCGAGACGCCCCTCTGTTATGCGCTCCTCGGCCTCGGCGCCGGCCTGCTGGCCTTCGCGCTCGGCGCCATCGGCGGCGGCGGGGCTCCGCGTCTGCCGGCCCGCGGCGGCGACCGCGAGATCGAGGTCAAGCTCGACAAGAACCAGGCCAAGAAGGTCCTGAAGGAGGCACAGGCGCTCCGCAAGCGCGGTGATCTCGTCGAGGCGGCGGAGCTGCTCTGGAGCAACGAACAGCTCGACACCGCCGCCAGCTACTTCATCGAGGCCGGCGAGTTCTCGCGCGCCGCCGAAATCCGCCACGACCAGAATCGCTTCGAGGAGTCCGCCGAGCTCCACCTCCAGGGCGAGAGCTACGAGACCGCCGGCTCGATCTACGCCCAGCAGGAGCAATGGGACAAGGCCGCCGACTGCTATCTGAAGGCGGGGCTGAAGAGCGTCGCGGCCGAGATGTTCGAGAAGGCGGGCAAGTTTCGCGAGGCCGCGCGCGCCTACCGCGAGAGCGAGTTCATGCGCCACGCGGCCGCCATGTACGTGAAGTGCAAGGACTGGCAGCTCGCGGCGGAGGCCCTCGAGGCCGTCTTCGTCGACGAAGGCGCCAAGTCGATGATGGACCCGAAGAAGTCCGCCGAAATGGCGAAGCTCGTGCGCCAGGCGGGCAAGCTCTTCCTGAAGGCCCAGCAGCCCGAGCGGGCCTACAAGATGTTCGAACGCGGCAACTGCGCGATCGAGGCGGGGGAGGTCGCGAGCCTGCTCGGAAACCACGAGCAGGCCGCGGTGCATTTCCGCTCCGGGGGCGACATCGAGCGGGCGGCGGCCGCGTTGCGCCAGTCCGGGCAGGTCCAGGAGGCCGCCCGCATCCTCGGCCAGTTCCTGCGCGACAAGGGCGATCGGGAGCGGGCCGCGATGCATCTCGAGGAAGCCGGCGACCACATGGAGGCCGGCGACCTCTACCGGAGCCTCGAACAGTTCTCGAAGGCGGCGGAGTGTTATTCGCGCCACCACGGCTACGCGCAGGCGGCGGAGATGTTCCAGCTCGCCGGCCAGAGGGCCGAGGCCGGCGACGCCTACGAGAAGGCGGGGCGATTCACCGAGGCGGCCGAATGCTTCGCGCTCGCCGGCCTGCCGCGGCGCGAGGCCGAGCTCCTCGACAAGGCGGGCGACTTCCTCCGCGCGGGCGAGATCTACCACCGCGAGGCGATGGACGACGAGGCGATCTCGGCGCTCCAGCGGATCCCGTCCGAGGACGAGGATTTCGGCCGGGCGGCGGCGCTGCTCGGCGAAGTCTTCGCCGGCCGCGGCCAGCTCGCCCTCGCGATCACCAAGCTCCAGCAGGCGATCGGCGACACCGAGCTCTCCCGCGACAGCGTCGACGGCTACTACAAGCTCGCCGCGATCTACGAGCAGGACGGCAAGCCGCGCGAGGCCGCCGAGATCTTCGAGAAGGTGATGGCCTTCGACTACCACTACCGCGACGTCGCCGACCGGCTCGCCGCCGCGCGGACCGCGGCCGAGGCCCGGAGCCTGGCCGCGGCGCCGGCGCCCCCCGTCGTCGATCCGGCGGAGGCGGCCGCGCGGAAGCTCGCCAACGCCAACGCGAGCCCCGGCGGTCGCTATCAGATCGTCGGCGAGCTCGGCCGCGGCGGCATGGGCATCGTCTACAAGGTGCAGGACACCGCGCTCGATCGGATCGTCGCCTTCAAGGTGCTGCCGCAGGCGCTGACCGAGAACGAGCAGGCCGTCACGAACTTCGTCCGCGAGGCCCAGGCCGCCGCGAAGCTGAACCATCCCAACATCGTCACGGTCTACGACACGGGCGAGCAGAACGGCCGCTACTACATCGCGATGGAGTACGTGGAAGGCACGACCATCAAGGAGATCCTGAAGCGCCGCGGTCCGATCTCGCCTTCGGGCATCCTGCACGTGCTGATGCAGATCGCCGAGGCTCTCGCCTACGCCCACGAGAAGAAGGTCGTCCACCGCGACATCAAGCCGGCCAACGCGATGTGGACCCGGGACAAGAAGGTCAAGCTGATGGACTTCGGCCTCGCGAAGGTCGTCGAGGAAGCGCGCAACCACACGACCGTCGTCGCCGGGACGCCCTACTACATGAGCCCCGAGCAGACCCTCGGCAAGAACGTCGACCACCGCACGGACATCTACTCCCTCGGCGTCACGCTCTTCGAGATGGCGACCGGGACCGTCCCCTTCAAGGACGGCAACATCCCCTACCACCACGTCCACACGCCGCCGCCCTCGATCCGCGAGCTGCGGCCCGACCTGCCCGCGAGTCTCGCCGCCATCGTCGAACGCTGCCTCCAGAAGGATCCGGCGCAGCGTTTCCAGTCCGCGCGGGAGATCCTGGCCGAGGTGCGCGGGACGCTCTCCGGCTCCGTCGTCGGCTGAAGCCGGCCGATTCCCCGACTTCGCGTCGATTGTCCGCCGATCGGCCCACGCTACGCTGCGCGGCGCGTGCGGGCCGAGCGGAGCCGTCGCGCGGGGAGGGGCGGTGCAGCAGACGACGATCGCGCGAACCGTCCGCTGGCGCGGAGTCGGGCTCCACGGCGGGGAGCCCGCCGTCGTCGAGGTGCATCCCGCGCGGGCAGACACGGGACTCGTCTTCGTCGTGCCCGGAGCCGCCGGGGCGCCCGACTGCGAGATCCCGGCTCGACCCGAGGCCGTCCTCTCGACCACGCGCGCGACGACGCTCGGACCGACGGTCCCGCGAGAGGCCGCGGAGGTCCCGGCAGGCCGGCGCGTGGCCACCGTCGAGCACCTGCTCGCTGCGCTCTTCGCGGTGGGCATCCACAATGCGCGGATCGAGGTCCGCGGGGGCGAGGTGCCGGCCCTCGACGGCAGTGCGGCGCCCTTCGCGACCCGCCTCCGGCGGGCCGGCGTGCGGCCGCTCGGCGCCCCGCGGCGCGAGCTGGCGATCACGCGCGCCTTCGAGATCGCGGAAGGCGACCGGCGGATCCGCATCGAGCCGGGGGATGGACTCACGATCGACTACGCGATCGATTTCGCGCATCCGTGCATCGGCCGGCAGACGTTTCTCCTCACTGCCCTCGATGCCGCGCGCTTCGAGGCCGAGCTCGCGCCGGCGCGGACCTTCGGATTCGCCCACGAGGTCGAGGCATTGCGCGCGATGGGGCTGGGAAGGGGCGGCGACTACGCCAACACGCTCGTGCTCGGGGAGGAAGGCCTGCTGAATCCGGAGGGACTCCGCTTTCCCGACGAGTTCGTGCGCCACAAGGTCGTCGACCTGCTCGGGGACCTGGCGCTGGTCGGGGCCGAGCTCCATGCGCACGTCACGGTCGAGAAGGGCGGGCACGGCCTGCACCACGCCCTGGTCCGGGCCCTCGTCGAGCAGCCCGGGCTCGCCGTGGCGCACGAGGCGCCGGAAGCGGAGCGGGAGAGGCGGGCCGGGGCTCAGCCCGGATAGTCTTCGAGCTCTCGGGCGAGCTCGGCCGTCGCGTTCTGATCCACGAACTGGAGCCCGACTCCCGGCGTGCGGACCTCGCCGCCCGGCTCGCTGCGCGCCTCGTGGTGCCACGTCACGCGGGCCTGGAGGTCGTGGAGCAGCTCGCTGCCCGGGACGCGGAAGCGGACCTTCACGAGGTCGCCGCGGCGCAGCGGGAGCTCCGTCTGCAGGAACATCCCGCCCGCACCGAGCGTCGTCGCGTAGTCGCAGTGGATGCCGCCCATCGCCTGATAGTCGACGAGCATGCGCACGGTCATCCGGCGGTGCTTGCGTGTGTTCTTCGGCGTGGGTCGCGTCATCTGGCTTCTCTCCCTCGCGGCATCCGGCCTAACGGCCGCGTTCGAGCTTCTGGCAGAGCAGGTCCGTGATCCGGATCAGGAGCAGGCGCGCGGCCTCGCAGCTCGACACGAGTCCCCCGAGCTCCGCCCGATCGAGGTCGCCGGCCTCCCGGGTGTCGCCGTCGAGGGCGATCAACGCCAGCAGGACCGGTCGCAGCGGGCCGTGCCCCCGATCGACGATCTGGGCCGCGGCGAGGGCGCGCAGGGCGTGCCCCCAGGCTTCGTGATCGAATGCGTCGATCGCGGCGAGGCTCGTCTCTTCGACGATCCGCCGGACCTTTCGTCGCGTCCAGAGGCCGAGCGATCGGTCGAGGGGATCGCGGAAGCGCGCTTCGCCGCCGTTGCCGCCCGGATCGAGGAAGAGACCGGCGAGGGAGAGGAAGAGGCTCCTGCGCAGCGGGGCGGGCTGGCGCGAGAGATGCGGCGCGGTCAGCTCGTCTTCGACCGCGAGGATCTCCGCGGTCGGGAGGATCTCCGCGAGCGCCGGCGGCGCGGATGCTTCGCCCTCGGTCTCGAGCAGTCGGCCGAGCTCGTCGCGGATCTGGTGGGCCAGGCGGCGCAGCCGTTCTCCGTCGCTGGAAGGGAGGGGAGGGCCGGCCTGGAGCCGCAGGCCGAAGGGGCCCGTGGCCTCGGGGGCATCCGGGGCGGCGAGTCCTAGCGCGGCGAGCACCTGACGGGCGCCGGTGGCGACCTCGGGGCGACCCTGGCGCTCGGCGAGCGTCGCGATCGCACGCAGCGAGGCGGACGTCGTCGGCGCGGCGGACAGGATGTCGCGGTGGAGCGCGAGGGCCTCGCGCCAGCGATCGGGAGCGTGCAGCAGAAGACCGCCGAGAGCGCTGCGCGCGACCGCGAGGCCGGGGACGAGGGCGAGGGCGCGTTGATAGGCGCCGATCGCGTCTTCGAAGGCCTCGAGCGGGCCGGACAAGAGTCGGCCACGCTCGAGGTGGACCTGGGCCAGGCTCGCGCTCGTCGGGTCGGGATGAGCGGCCAGGAAGCGCGCGAGGATTCCGTCGGCTTCGAGCCAGTCGCCGGCCATGCGGGCGAGCCGCGACTCGCAGAGGGCCGCTTCGGTGCAGCGGGGATCCCAGCGCCAGGCTTCGGCATAGCGCGCGGCCGCCTCGCGCCGATCGCCGGCGACCTCGGCCAGTCGCGCCAGGCGAAGGGCGATGCGAGCGGAATGGGCTCCGGGCTCGACCCGGCCGAGGGCCCGCTCGCAGAGGGCGCGGACCTCCGCCTCGTCGCATTGCTCCGCTGCGAGATCGCAGGAGAGGACCCAGGCCTCGCCCAGCTCCGGGTCGTCGAGCGTCGCGCGCTCGAGGTGTCGACGGGCGCGCGTCCCGTCGCCGAGGCCGAGCAGATGCTCGGCGGCACGGAGTGCCGCGCGAGCGCGTACGGCGGGATCGACCGAGGCCTCCGCCCAGCGCTCGAGGGCGGCGAGCGCGTCGTCCGGTCGCGCGGCCCGTTCTTCGAGGCGGACGAGGCTCTCGTGGGCGGGATCGAAGCTCGGGTCGAGGCTCAGGGCTTCGCGCAGGTGCACCGCGGCGAGCTCGACGTCGCCCGCCGCCTCGAGGGCACAGCCCAGCATCCAGAGCGGCCGCACGCGCTCGCGATCGCCGCCGTCCCGGGCGAGCCGATGCTCGAGATGGGGCTTCGCGGCCTGGAGATCGCCCGAGGCGAAATGGGCTTCGGCGAGGCCGTCGAGGGCTTCGACGAGATCCGGCGCGATTTCGATCGCGGCCTGATGCAGTCGGAGCGAAGCGCCGGTCTGGCCGAGGCTGCGGGCGGCCCGGCCGCCGAGCAGCGCCAGCTCGAGACGAGGCTCGAGAGAATCGCCCCGGCCCGTCGCGATCTCGAGGGCGATCTCGGCGTGGCGGATCGTGTCGGCCGGGCGGTCGAGCTGGCTCGCGATCTGCGCGAGGGCCTGGTGGGCCGAGAACGAGGTCGAGTCGGCTCGGACGGCCCGCAGCAGCAGGGCGTGGGCCCGCTCCGGGTCGAGGGGCGCGGCGATGGCCGCCGCTTCGACGGCATGCCGGGAGGCCTCGATCGGGAGGGCGTGGGCCGCCGCGCGCTCGAGCGAAGCGATGGCGGCCTCGACGAGGCCGT
Organism: Myxococcota bacterium; assembly: GCA_044379055.1. Classification (GTDB taxonomy): domain Bacteria; phylum Myxococcota_A; class UBA9160; order UBA9160; family UBA4427; genus UBA4427. The sequence goes on along the minus strand of JBIPOQ010000210.1, from coordinate 341 downwards.
TCGCGCGTTGGAGGCGGCCGAGCAGCGCCCAGCCGGCAGCATGCTCCGGACCGACCGCCACGGCGCGCTCCGCCCGGGCGATCGCCCGCGCGCGTTCCCCCGCCTCCGACAGGCGCATCGCGAGCCCCACGTGGTCTGCGGCGCCGGCGGTCGAATCCTCGCGATCACACCAGCGCGCCAAGGTCGCCAGGAATCGGTCGGCGTCTCCCGTCCGATCGTAGAGCAGCGCGAGGTCGTGCTCTTCCGAGGGCGACAGGCGCCCGAGGGTCTCGGCCTCCCGGTAGGCGGCGATCGCGAGCTCGAGCTCTTCGCTCGCCGTGCCGTGGAGCGCCGCCAGGCGG
>JBIPOQ010000209.1:0-6431 GCA_044379055.1 Myxococcota bacterium | reverse complement strand
GTTCTCCGACATGTAGTAGGCGTGCCGCGCATCGCGCGGAAAGGCGACCGGATCTTCGACGTGGATCTTCGTCATGACGTTCGTGATGCGCACCGCGCGCAGATAGCGCTCCTCGGCATTCCCCAGGACGAGCCCGCAACACTCCTCGGGTGCCACGTCGAGCGCATGCCGGCAGATCTCGAGCAGCACCTCGCGCGGAACGAATCGACTCCCGCGGTCGGGATCGAGATCGACGCGTGCGACTACCAATTCCATCTCACGAGAACCCGAGCCGGGTTCCTGGACGCGGGGGGCCAGGAGGCAACGGAGTCTAATCGACGCGCCCCGTCGCCGCGACCGCCCGCGGACCCCATCGCTCAGATCTCGTAGTCGAAGCGGCTCTCGAGATCGCGGACGACCGAGCGCCGAACCGCCTCGCGACAGACGTCCGCGACCCGGATCTCCGCCAGCACCCCTGCCATCCGCATCGCCAGGTCGTCCCAGAGAAAGTCCGGGCGGAAGGTCGCCGCCTGCCCCGCCCCCGACGCGTCGCCGGGCACGTCCGGGGGCGCCTCGCCGACGATCGGCCCATCCACGGCCTCGACGACCTCGCGCAGGCTGATCTGGGACGGCGGCCGCGTCAGCAGGAATCCGCCCCCCGGTCCCCGCTTTCCCGTCACGAGGCCGGCCTTGCGCAGGCGCTGGAAGATCTGCTCGAGGAAGCGGTGGGGGATGCGCTGGCGCTCCCCGATTCGGCGCACGTGGACCGGCTCCCCCGCGCCGTTGTAGGCGAGGTCGAAGATGCCGCAGAGCGCGTATTGGACCTGACGGGAGAGGCGCACCGGGGCAGGATGCAGGACACACCCGCGCGTCGCCAATCCGCCGACTTGCCCGGCCGGACGTCCCTCGTCATGTTCTGGCGCCCAGAGCGGGCGCGACGCCCGCCGGCCAGCGATCGATCGGATCCTCCTTGCTCCTGCGACTCGACGAGATCGAGAAGAGAATCGGCGATCGGCTGCTGTTTCGCGGCGTCTCGTTCGTCGTCCGCGCCGGCGATCGGATCGGCATCGTCGGCCCGAACGGCGCCGGCAAGACGACGCTGCTGCGGCTGATGATCGGCGAGGAGCCCCTCGACGGCGGCCAGCTCCAGCGCCCGCGCACGACGCGCATGGGCCTGCTGCGCCAGGAGATCGATCCCCGCGCCGGCCACAGCGTGCGGGAAGAAGCGCGCACGGCCCTTGCCGAGCTCGACCAGATCGAGGCCGAGATCGCCGAGATCGAGGCCGAGATGAGCCGTCGCGGCCAGGCCGGCCAGGCGCTCCCCGCCTCGCTCACCGAGCGCTACGACGCCCTCGGCCAGCGCTATCGCCAGACGGGCGGATTCGAGCGGGATGCGCGCGTCGCGTCGGTCCTCGCCGGTCTGGGCTTCGACGACGAGCGGGCCGCGCGGCCGCTCTCGACCTTCAGCGGCGGCTGGCTGATGCGCGTCGAGCTCGCGAAGCTCCTGCTCGCGCGCCCCGACGTGCTGCTCCTCGACGAGCCGACGAACCATCTCGACCTGCCCTCGATCCGCTTCTTCGAGGAGACGCTCGCGCGCTTTCCCGGCGCCGTCGTCGTCGTCTCCCACGACCGCACCTTCCTGCGCCGCCAGGCCAATCGCATCCTCGAGCTCGACGGCCTCGGCGGCGCGTCACTCTACGAGGGCAACTACGACGCCTACCTGCACGAGCGGGTCGCCCGCCGCGAGGAGCTGCTCGCCCGCAAAGCGAACCAGGACCGCCAGATCGCGCAGATGGAGCGCTTCGTCGAGCGTTTCCGGGCCCAGGCGACCAAGGCCCGCCAGGCCCAGAGCCGACAGAAGGCCCTCGATCGGATCGAGCGCATCGAGATCGAGCCCGATCGGCGCAAGGCCATGCGGCTGCGCCTGCCCGACCCGCCCCGCTCGGGCGAGCGCGTGCTCTCGCTCGCGGGCATCCACAAGAGCTACGGCGGCGTGCCGCTCTATGCCGGCGTCGACCTCGAGCTCGTGCGGGGCGAGCGGGTCGCCCTCGCGGGCCCGAACGGGGCCGGCAAGTCGACCCTGCTGCGGATCGCGGCCGGCGTCCTGCCCTTCGAAGCCGGCGCCCGCACCCTCGGCCACAACGTCGAGCTCGCCTACTACGCGCAGCACCAGCTCGAGTCCCTCGACGCGAACGCCACGATCCTCGAAGAGGTCGAGCGCAGCGCGCGCTTCGAGGACGTACCCCGGCTGCGCGGGCTGCTCGGCGCCCTGCTCTTCAGCGGGGACGACGTCGAGAAGCGGATCGCCGTGCTCTCCGGCGGCGAGAAGGCACGCGTCGCGCTGGCCAAGCTGCTGCTGCGCCCCTCGAATCTCCTGATCCTCGACGAGCCGACGAACCACCTCGACATCGAGGCCTGCGAGGTCCTCGAAGAGGCCTTCCAGGACTTCGGCGGAACCCTGCTCTTCGTCTCCCACGACCGGTCGTTCATCAACGCCCTCGCGACGCGCGTCGTCGACGTGTCCCATGGCCGGCTCGAGAGCCATCTCGGCAACTACGACGCCTACCTCGAACGCCTCGAGCGGAGCGAGGCGAGCCGGGGCGCAGCCGCGACCGACGCGATGCCCGCGCCCGGCGAGGAACGCCCCGACAAGCTCGATCGCCAGCGGGACCGCGAGCGACGCAAGGCCCGGGAGCGCGATCAGCGCCGGCTCGAGAAGCTCGAGACCCGGATCGCGGAAGAAGAGGCGCGCCTCGAGACGGGCAAGCAGGCCTTCGCCGATCCGGCGATCGCGCGCGACTACGAACGGCTGCGCGCGCTGCAGGCCGAGCAGGCCGCGCTGCAGGCGGGACTCGATGCGCTCTACGCCGAGTGGGAGACGCTCTCCGAAGCGCTCGCCGAGCCGGAGTCCGACGCCCGGGCTTGAGCGGATCCCGGCGTGCCGACCAGCGTGAAGGCGAGGCGACCCCGGTCGTCGTCGACGTGGACCAGGCGAACGCGCAGGCGCGTGCCGATCTCGATGCGACCGCCGGCCCGCTCGTCCACGAGGACCTCCGCGGTCTCGTCGAGACGCCAGCGCCGGTCGAGGCGCGCGAGGGCGACGAGCCCGCTGGCCGCCGGTCGGTCGAGCCGCACGAAGAGCCCGTGCACCCCGACGCCGGTGACCTCGGCCTCGAAGAGCTCGCCCTCCCGCCCCGCGAGCAGCGCGCAGCAAGCGAAGGCCACCGCCTCGCGCTCCGCCTCGACCGCGACCCGCTCGCGGCCCGAGAGCCAGATGGCGAGACCCTCGAGCCCGCCCGCGTCGCGGACGCCCTCGAGCCGCGCCCGCGAGGCGTCGCGCAGCCATTGCTTCAGGCTCCGGTGAACCGCGAGATCCGCATAACGGCGGATCGGCGAGGTGAAGTGGAGGTAGTGGGAGAACTGGAGCGCGAAGTGGCCCCGCGAGCGGGGCTCGTAGCGCGCCTGGCTCATCGCCCGGAGCGTCGCGAGGTGGATGCGCTCCTCGGTCGGAACACCGCGCACGGTCTGCAACATGGCCGCGATCGCGCCGGGCTGGTCGAGTTCGAAGACCTCGCGGACGCCGAGCCGCTCGACGAGGGAGCCGAGGGCCTCGAGGCGGCGGGGATCGGGGGCCGGATGGACGCGGTGGATCGTGTCGTGCTGGGCGCGCTCGAGGGCCTGGGCGACCGCCCGGTTCGCGGCGAGCATCGCCTCCTCGACGAGACCGTGGGCCGGATTCCGACGCCGGAGCACCGCATCGACCGGACGCCCGGAAGCGTCGACCGCGACCTCGACCTCGGGCAGCTCGAGCTCGATGGCGCCGCTCGCACGCCGATGGCGCGCCAGGCGCTCGGCGATGCGGGCGAGGCGTGCGAGCGACGGGCCCCAGCTCGACGGCGAAGCGGGATCGGGATCGGCGGCCTCGGAGGCATGGGCGGCGTGGGCGGCGAGCCAGTCGGCCGCCTGCTCGTAGCTCAGGCGCGCGTGGCTCCGGATCACGGCTTCGTGGAAGCGCGCCTCCTGGATCTCTCCGTCCGCCGAGATCCGTATCTCGACGGCGAGCACCAGCCGGTCCTCGTCGGGCCGCAACGAGCAGAGCTCGCTCGAGAGGCGCTCGGGCAGCATCGGAATCGCACGATCCGGAAAGTAGAAGCTGTTGCCCCGCCGCCGGGCCTCGGCGTCGACGAAGCCGCCAGGCGAGACGAAATGGCTGACGTCGGCGATCGCGACCCAGAGCCGATCGCCGTCGCCCGCGGCCTCGGCGTAGAGCGCGTCGTCGTGGTCGCGCGCGGTGGCGGGATCGATCGTGACGAAGGGCCGCGAACGCAGGTCGACGCGGCGCGCGAGCTCTGCGGCGGAGAGTGTCGCCGCGAGGGCATCGGCCTCGAGCCGGGCGCGGCGGGAGAAGGTCGCGGGGAGGCGGTATTTCCAGGCGAGGGCCCGGTGGTCCGCGTCGGGATCGCCGGCGGGTCCGAGGACCGCGATGACGCGAACGGGCAGCTTCTTCGACGTCCGCCGACCGGGCGGACGCTGGCCCGACTTGCCTTTTCCCTTCCGGGCCGGGGCCTCGCGCTCCGGCACGACGAGGACCCGATCGCCCTCGGCGGCGCCCTTGGCCCGGGCCGCAACGAGCTCCAGGGCCGGCAGCTCGACGCCCCCGAACGGTACCAGCGCGAGCGACCGGCCCGAGCCGCGGAGGGTGCAGACCCAGCTCTCGCGCTCCTCCTCGAGGACCCGGACCAGGACACCCCTGCCCTCGGCGCCGCCCGTCCGGGGCTCGAAGCGGATCCGGGCGCCGAGCTGGACGGCCTCGCCCAGGCAGTCGATCTGCCAGCGGACCTGGGCGTCGTCCTCGACCTCGACCTGCTGGCCCTCGGCGGCGGTGCGATGGATCCCGACGACGAGGCCCTCGCGCGGGCGCATCGGGCCCGGTCGCGGGCGTCCGTCCGGCTTGTGCCGGGCCGGCGCCTTCCGCCGTCCCCTGCCCCCTTTTCGATGGACCAAACATCACCTCGAGGAATCGTCGATTTCGGGTTTGACGCGTCCGCGCCCCCACCGTACCCTGCCGCCCGCTGCCCGGGTGGCGGAATTGGTAGACGCGCTGGACTCAGAATCCAGTGTCTGAAAAGACGTGCTGGTTCGACTCCAGTCTCGGGCACCACTCACCCCTCTCTCCAAGCCAGAATGTCCAATCAAGAACCCGTCCTGTTCGAGCTCGACGACCAGGGCGTCGCGCTCATCACGCTGAATCGGCCCGACAAGCTGAACGCCTGCTCGGGCGCGATGCTGTCGCGATTGACCGAGCTCTACCAGCGCTGCGACGAGGACGACGCGGTCCGCGCCGTGGTCGTGACCGGCAGCGGACGCGCCTTCTGCACGGGCGCAGACATGACGGACGCGGCGAAGACCTTCGACGTCTCGAAGAGCGGGGGCTTCGATCATTTCAGCGCCGCCGGCGTCGAGTTTCCCGCGTTCCGCATCCGAAAGCTGGTGGTCGCCGCCGTCAACGGCCACGCGATCGGCCTCGGCATGACGCTGGCGATGCAATGCGATCTCCGGATCTTCGCGCGCGAGGGCAAGTACGGGATCGTGCAGGTCCGGCGCGGGGTGATGGGCGATGCCTATGCGCATTGGACCGTCGTCCGACTGGTCGGCCTCGCCCGGGCCGCGGAGATCCTGCTGACGGGCCGGACGTTCAGCGGCGACGAGATCGAGCGGCTCGGCGTGGCGAGCGAGGTCCGGCCCGCGGCCGAGGTCCTGCCCCGAGCCCTCGAGCTGGCGCGAGACACCGCCATCCACGCCGCCCCCCTCTCGGTCGCGGTCTCGAAGCGCCTGCTCTGGGAGTCCTCCGAGCTCTCCGCCGAGCAGGTCCTCCACCGCGAGACCGAGCTCCACAAGGTCCTGATGCCCGCCCCGGACGCGATCGAGGGGCCGATGGCCCATGTCGAGCGGCGGACGCCGCAGTGGAAGCTCCGGGTTGCCCGCGATTGGCCCGACTGGCCGAAGGACTGAGCCCTTCGCCCCCAGATCCGTCCCCGCCGGCGGTTGACCCTCACCCCCTCGTGCCTATGGTTGCCCGCGATCGGGTCGGCCGGCTTCCGGTTCGACCGGACTCGGATCCAACCCGACCGAGCGGCAAGCGAGGATCGAAGACACCAGTGGCCGACCAGGACTCGAACGACCAGCGCGAAGGCAAGGGCGACGACACGAAGAACGAGCCGCAGCGGCCGGCCCGGCCGGGCGTCGCGTCCTTCTCGGTGCAGGTAGCGGGGGCCGAGACGCTCGAGGTGCCGGCGATCCTGCCGGTGCTGCCGGTGCGGGACGTAGTCGTCTTCCCCGGCGTCACGATGCCCCTCGCGATCGGTCGTCCCCGGTCGCTCGCCGCCCTCGAAGAGGCGGGCCAGGACGGCTACCTGCTGGTCGTCGCCCAGCGCGACCCGCTGACGGAAAAC
>JBIPOQ010000208.1:0-6439 GCA_044379055.1 Myxococcota bacterium | reverse complement strand
AAGCTGCCCCTCGGTCCGCTCCAGAAGGAGCTCGAGGCCGCGAAGGCGATCGCCCGCTACGACGCCGCGGTCCACGACGCCCTCGCCCGCGAGCTCGAGCCCGAGCTCGAGGGAACGCGCCGCGAGCTGACCCGGCGCGAGCGCGAGCTCGGCGAGCTCGGCGACGACGCGCTGCTCGAGCGGCTGAAGCTGCTCTCCGGTCTCGCGAGCCTCGCCGGCAAGGGCTCCTCGGAATCCGACGCCTTCACCGCCCAGCGCGAAGAGCTGCTCGGCAACGTCTCGAAGGAGGCCGAAAAGGCGATCCGCGACGAGGACTACGAGAAGGCGCAGGGCCTGCTCGGGATCGTCCAGGAGGTCGATCCCTCCGACGAGGCGGCGCGCAAGAAGAAGTGCGAGGTCGACGGGAAGGTCCTGCTCAAGCAATTCAGCCAGGCCCTCGAGACCGGCAGCGCGACGCGCTCCATGAGCATGCTCGCCGACTTCTCCGAAAAGGACTGCTTCGCGGAGATCAAGAGCGCGCTGCAGGACTCCGCCGCCCCCATGGCAGAGGCCTTCGCGGCGCTCGGCGCGGAGGCGACCGCCGCCCAGAACCTCGGCCTCGCCTATCACCGCTATCGCGACGCGCAGACGATCTCGCAGCTCCTGCTCGGCCGCTCGGCGACGCTGCCCGGCGTCGAGTCGTTCCTCGGCCAGCTCGACGGGGCCTACGAGAAGGCCTTCGCCGCCGGCGAATACGGCGTCGCGCTGGGGCTGCTCGACGTGCGGACGGAGCTCGGGACGACGACGCCGCAGATGCGCCAGCAGGCGCGAATGACGCGCGACGAGATCAACCGACGCGCGGTGCGCGGGCTGACCGCCTATCCCTTCGAGGATCCGAAGCACGCCGCGGCGAAGGTCGGAGACGCGGTGGCGTCGAAGGTCGTGCAGCACATCTTCAGCACGATCCCCTCCGACGTCCGCATCGTCGAACGCGAGCAGCTCGAGCGCATCCTCGACGAGTGCAAGCGCAACGGCAACTGCAACGCGCTGACCAGCGCCGACTTCATCGTCCAGGGGACGATCAACGACGCGAAGGTCGAGACGACCGAGAAGACCGGCCGCGAGACCCGCCGCGTCGTCACGGGCAAGCAGAGCATCCCGAACCCCGCCCACGCCGCCTGGCTGGCGCTCAAGGAGCGCGACCGCAAGAAGCAGCCCGAGCCCGCGGCGACGATCCTCCAGGACATCACCGAAGACGTCGAGTTCGACGTCACGTCGGTCCGCAAGGTCGGCATCATCTCGGTGTCCTACCGGGTCGTCGAGGCGAGCTCCGGCCGCGTCGTGTTCACCGACTCGATGCAGGATCGCCAGGAGTTCCAGGACGAGGGCCGCCAGGGCGTCCAGCTCGGCGACTTCAAGCAGGAGACGGATTTCGTCGAGCTCCCGCCCGACATCGAGATCCTCTCGGGCGACAAGGGGCTCGCGGACAAGATCTCCGACGGGATCGGCCAGAAGCTCGTCGAGTTCCTGCAGAACCCCGAGGATCAGTACGAGCAGGAGGCCTCCCGGGCCGTCGAGGAGGGCGATTTCGCGGGGGCCGCGCGCAAGATCGCCTACGCGATCTCGCTGCGGGAGGCGAAGTCGAAGGACGTCGGCCGCTTGAAGGAGCTGCTTCGCTCCTACGCGATGCAGAGCCCGCGCTACTGAGCCGCGATCCGCTGCTCGACCGCGCGAATGCCCGAATGCGACGCGTCCGCGCGCCGGGCGTTGCCGAGATGCTCGCGGGCCTTGGCTGCGTCGCCCTGGTCGACGGCCTCGTTCGCGAGCCGGACATAGCGCGAGGCGATCTCCCGCAGACCGCTCTTCGCCGCCTGGTTGCCGGGCTCGAGGCGCAGCACGTTGCGATAGCGGTCGTAGGCGTTGTCGCCGGGCGGTGACATCATGCGATTCTCGCCGAGGGCGAGCTTCGCGTTCTGCAGCATCCCGACGATCTTGAGCCGATCCGAAGCCGACGGGCCGCGCGGGCTCGGCGCGGCGGGCTTCGGGGCCGCGATCACGCGCGGGGCCGGAGCCGGCGCGACGGCGGGCTCGGCCGGCTTCGGGACCTCGGCCGGGACGGCGACGGGGATCGCCTCGGACGCAGCCGCGCCGTTCGCGGTCGCGCCCGCCGCGCCGGGAACGGCCGGCTCGGCGGCGAGCGTGCCCGCGTTCGTCGGGGCGAGGCCCGCCGCGCCCGGCAAGGCGGCGCCCGGCGCCGCCGGGGCGCTCGGCGCGGTCGCGGCGGGCTTCGAATCCAGGATCGACTCGGTCGTCCGCGGCACGATGTAGAGGGCCGCAGCGAGCGAGAGCGCGAGCGCGGCGGCGACACCGATCAGGAGCGGGGCGCGACTCGCCGGCGCCGGCGCGCGACCTCCGTCTCGGCCCGCGCGCGGCGCGGCCGGCATCGCGAGACCGCCCGCATCGGTCGTCCCGTCGAGGGCCCCGGGCACGACGAAGAGGCGATCGACGTATTGCGGCCGATCCTTCGGATCGAGGGCGAGCAGCGGCTGGATCGCCGACCGGAGGCCGACCGGAATCGCGTCGGGCAGCGTCTGGAAGCTCCGACGCGCGTCGACGGCCTCCATGACCGTCGTCCCCATCGGCATCGGCCGCCCGAGGGCCGCCGCGGCGAGCACGAGCCCGAGGCTGTAGAGATCCGAGCGGCCATCGAGCTTGCCGCCGAAGAAGCCGAGCTGCTCGGGCGACGCATACGAGAGCTTGCCCTTGAAGCCGTCGACGATCGTACCCTCGCCCTGCTCGAGGAGCTTCGCGATCCCGAAGTCGATGATCTTCGCGTCCTGGACCCGGCCCCCGGGCAGCACGATGTTGTCCGGCGAGAGATCGCGGTGGATCACGCCCTTGCGATGCGCCGCCGCGAGCCCGTGGGCCACCCGCGCGCCGAGCACGGCGACGTCGTCGACCGAGAGCGGCCCCTCGGAGAGCTTCCGCGAGAGCGGCACGCCCTCGATCATCTCCATGATGAGATAGACGCGACCTGCGTCGTCGGAGAGCAGGTCGTGGCAATGCACGACCGCCGGATGGCGCACCGCGAGCAGCGCCTTCGCCTCGCGGTAGAAGAACTCCGAGGCGCCCCTGCGCTGCGACAGCTCGGCGTGCATGACCTTGATGGCGCGGTGCTCGTCGAGCCGGCGATGACGCGCGCGATAGACCTCGCCCATACCCCCGACGCCGAGCACGTTCACGATCTCGTACTCGCCGAAGAGCACCGTCCCGGGCTGGAGCCCGCGATCGCCGTCGCGGGCGGCCGGGGACGGCGCGGCCCGTCGCGGGGGCGCGGCGCCGGGCGACGCTTCGAGGCGTGCGGCCTGGCCGACCGGCGGCGGCGACGTCTTGTCGTCCTCGTCGAGGACGCGGGTCTCGGCCGCGGCGAGGTCGTCGAGGACGGTCTCGGCGCCGGTCATGAGGGCCGTCGCGTCGCCGGCACGCGCCGGATCCGGGCGATCCGCGGCGGCCTCGACGATCTCGGTCCGGCCGTCGTCGAGGACGCGGGTCTTCGCGAGGCCCTCCGACGCGGCGTCGTCGGTCAGCGCGGTCGTGCGCTCCCCCGACCCGTCCGCGTCCCGGTCCCCCGCGCCCATCGGCTATTTCACGATCTCGATCGTGATCCGCTCGGAGACGACCGGCGGATCGTGGGGCACGTGGTTGTGGTCCCCGAGCATGAGCTGGAGGGTATGCGGGCCGGGCGCGAGCTCGAGGCGGATCTCGGTCTGGCCGCCGCCGAAGTGGAGGTAGTGCTCCGATTTCGGGACGGGGAGCGCGGCGGGCGGGAGCTCGGCGTCGACGATCAGATGGTGGTGGCCCGTATGCGCGTGGGCGACGCCGGCCGGGGCGATGCCCATCTGCTCGAGGCCGAAGCGCACGACGATCGGCGACTTCAGCTTCTCGCCGGCCTTCGGCGAGATGAAATAGACCCGCGCTGCCTCCGGCCGCGGCGTCCGCGGAATCGCGGGGTCGGCCGCTCCCGCGACGGCGGCGAAGAGCGCCGGGACCACAGCGGCGAGCAGGCAGGCCTGCCAGCGGGAGTACGAGACGACCGAAGGACGAACGAGGCAGGGCTTCGAAGCGGGGAATCTCGACATGGGATGCGGGCCCTCTCGGTCGGCGGAACGCGGAGCACCGACCCGGCGGAGCATGGTACCGCGCCGCGATGACCGGGACATGGGCCGCGTCGAGCTCCCCTGCCCCTTCGCGCGCACACCCCCGACCGCTTTCGTCCGAAGTGCGACCCGAAGCAGGGCACGCGGCCCTGGGCTCCCGGGTCGAGGCGACCTACGTTCGTCCTCGTCGACGAGCCCGCATAACGCGCCCCGGGACCCGCCGATCCGGGAGGACTGGCCTTGGCCAAGAGCAGGAACGAGAGCAAGCCGACTTCGAGCCGATCGAAAACGAGCCCGCGCGGGCGCGCGAAGACCCTCGACGACGCCCTCGCGCGCCTCGAGCGGGACATTCCGAAGCTGCTCCGCCAGCTTCGACGGAACGTCCAGGAGCTCCAGCGCCAGGTCGCCCGCGCCCGCACCGACGGCGAGAAGCGCTGGCAGAAGGCGGAGCGCAAGATCAAGCAGGACGCGACCCGCCTCCGCAGCCGCCTCGAGGGCGCGATCGGCCGCATCCGGGGCCCGCGCAAGGCGAAGCCGGGCGGTCCGCGGCGGAAGACGGGCGTCGCCGCGAAGGGCGCCGCAAGAAGCCCGAAGAAGCGCCGGGGCCCCGCCCGCAAACGCTCGACCTGAGCGGGTTTTCGCCCCCCATCGGGCTGCTATCGTCCGGCTCGCTTCGCGGCCGTCTGCCGGAGCCTCGGCCGCCGCTCGGCGGCCCTTCCCGGTCCATCGCATGGCCGGGCCCCTGCTCGTAACGGAATGGATGAAACGGAGTCGAGATGCGGATCGGGGATCTCAAGGGTCGGAAGATCGGAATCTGCGCGTCGGGCGGGCTCGACAGCAAGTCGGTGACGACGCGCCTGAAGGAAGAGGGCCTCGACGTCGTCGCCTTCATCGCCGACCTCGCGCAGCCCGACGAGAGCGACGTCCACGACATCCCCCTTCGCATGGCACCGACCGGCGCCCCGACGAAGGTCGTCGACCTGAAGGAATCGATGGCCCGGGCGGCCATGATGGTCGTCAAGGCCCAGGCTCGCTACGACGGCGGCTACTGGAACACGACGGGCATCGCCCGGGCGGTGAAGGTCCACGGCCTGCTCGGCGCGATGCGCGCCGAAGGCTGCAGCGTCCTCGCCCACGGCGCGACGGGCCGCGGCAACGACCAGCTCCGCTTCGAGCGGTACACGAACGTGCTGGCCCCCGACATGAAGGTCTACGCGCCCTGGCGCGACCCCGGTCTGCTGACCCAGTTCCCCGGCCGCAAGGAGATGGTCGCCTATCTCCGGGCGAAGGGAATCGAGGCCTCGACGGGCCCCGCCAAGCGTTATTCGACGGACGCGAACCTCGCGGGCCTGTCGCACGAGGCCGAGGATCTCGAGTCGCTCGAGACGCCGGCGACGATCGTGACGCCGACGATGGGCGTCTGGCCGCAGGACGCGCCCGACAAGGTCGAGACCGTCTCGCTCCGCTACGAGAAGGGCCTCTGCGTCGAGCTCAACGGCAAGCGGCTCGCCCCCCTCGAGATGATGCTCGAGGCGAACAAGGTCGCCGGCCGCAACGGCGTCGGCATCTCGAACGCCCTCGAGAACCGCATCATCGGCACCAAGAGCCGCGGCGTCTACGAAGCCCCCGGCATGGAGCTGCTCGGCCGCGGCCTCGAGTCGATCTACCAGGCCGTGCTCGATCGCCGTGCGGCGCTCTTCTTCCGCGACCTGTCGAAGCTCGTCGCCGACGCGATCTACGACGGCCGCATCTTCGATCCGACGCCCCGCGCCGCGCTGGCCGCGATCGACACGCTCGCGGCGACCGCCAGCGGACGCGTCGAGCTCGGGCTCTACAAGGGCAATCTCTTCTTCCAGCAGATGACCGACGTCGCGGGCTCCCTCTACAACCAGGCCGACGCGTCGATGGAGGCCTCCGAGGGCCTGAACCCGACGAGCAGCCAGGGCTACGTCGAGATCCAGCGCGTCGAGGCCGTCGCCCTCGCCCGCGCCGGTCAGATCGTCTCCCCGAGCTGGTAGGCGAGCGCTGAAGCTTCGTCGGGGACGAATCCCGCTCGGGACTTTCCCTGAGCCGGATTCGTCCCCGACGCTCGCGCGTCGCGATCGCGACGCGGACCTTCGTGCGCCCTGCGCGGCAGCTGCCCATCCATCCCGCGCCTTCTCGTTCGTCGATCGTCTTCACTCCGGTCCCCGCAAGGTCCCGTCGATAGACGCGCGAGTCGATGGTTCACGTCGCCGGTGCGGCGCGGACGGAGGATCGGGGCATGCAGCGCGACGAGGCGCCGAGAGGGACCAGCTGGGGTC
>JBIPOQ010000008.1:0-21437 GCA_044379055.1 Myxococcota bacterium | reverse complement strand
CGCGAAGGCCCAGCTCGTCTCGAATCCCGGCTGCTACCCGACGCCCTTCGTCGCCCTCGTCCGGCCCCTCGTCGATGCGGGCCTCCTGCGCGCCGACGCGCCGATCTCGATCCACGGCCTCTCCGGCTACAGCGGCGGCGGCAAGACCCTCATCGAACGCTGGGAGGCGAAGGACCAGGGCCGGGTCGGCCTCCGCTACGAGGCCCCCTACGCCCTCGAACGCGTCCACAAACACGTCCCCGAGATGCACCGCTACAGCGGCCTCGCCACGCCCCCGCAATTCGTCCCTGCCGTCGGCCCCTTCGCCTGCGGCATGCGGGTCGAGGTCCCGATCCACGCCGGCCTGCTCGCGCCCGGAACGACCGGCGAGTCCGTCTGGCAGCGCCTCGCCGATCGCTACGCAGGCGAGCGCTTCGTCACGGTCGCGCCCTTCCTGGGTCTCGACCCGATCGACGACTTCACCCTCGACCCCTGCGCCCTGAACGACACGAACCGCATGCGCCTCCACGTCCTGCCGAATCCGGCAGGCCACGTCCTGCTCGTCGGGATCCTCGACAACCTCGGCAAGGGCGCCTCGGGCGCGGCGATCCAGTCGCTCAACCTGATGCTCGGCCTCGACGAGGGCGCCGGCCTTCCGGCCTGAGCCGGGCGCCGGCCACCGCCCGGCGTCCCCTTCCTCCGCGTCCCGCCCGGTCCCGGCCCCGTCCCCGATATCGCTCCGCCCCCGAATTTTCGCGGTCCTGCGTGAAGCGCTTCACAGTGGCTTGCTGTGATCCGGAACACCCTGATCTCGCATTGATCGTGCAGGGTCCCGTCGGGCGGGACTCCGGAGCGACCGGCGAAACCAGGAGTGGGTGAAATGCGGAGCAAGACGAATCGGCAGGGCGAGAACGATCAGGAACGCGACATGGCCTGGGTCGCCCGGGTACGCGCTGGGGACCAGGCGGCCTTCTCGGAGGTCTACGACGCCTTCTTCCCGCGGGTATACGCCTTCATCTACAAGCGGATCGGGGACCAGGCCGAGGCCGAGGATCTGACCCAGGAGACCTTCGTCCAGCTCTACCGCTCCTTCGCCTCCTACGAGGGCCGCTCGAGCCTCCTGACCTGGACCTTCGGCATCGCCCACAACGTCTGCTCCCGCTACTTCCGCCACTGCTCCCGTTGGATGGTCGGTCCGAAGGACGCCCGCGAGCTCGAAGACCACCCGAGCGACGCCGCGATCGAGAGCCGCCTCGACGCCGCGCATCTCCTCGAGCGCTGCGACGAGGTCCTCGAGGCGTCGCGCCGGCCGGCCCACCAGGAGATCTTCCGCCTGCGTTATGCGGAGAGTCAGTCGATCCGCTCGATCGCGAAGCAGGTCGGGAAGTCGAGCGAGGCCGTGAAGGTCAGCTTGCGGCGGAGCCGGAACGTGCTCGTCGACGGGGTGCCGGAGCTCGAGATGGTGCTCGATACGGTCGCCCACAGCGCCTGAACCTCGCGCGCATCGGGCTCGGCTGGCCTTACGACGGCTGCTTCGTTCTGCACAAGCCGCGCCCGCCGAGAAGAAGGGGACGCGAATGGCTCGCCCTTGTGACGGGCGCCATCGCTTCTCGGACGTGTCTGCCTCTGCGGTCTGCTTGCTGGAGCGGGCTTTGGCTGCGCTTTACTTCGCGTCCCCTTCTTCTCGGCGGACGCTGGCAGGGTGCTGGAAGGGCGATCCTTCGAGGGGATCGAGAACGCCCGACACACGACGAATTGGAATGGGGGGTCGAGTCGCCTCCGCACGATCGTAATCCGACGCCCGGCGAACGGCGTGCCGTTCCTTTCGATGCCTAAATCCGCATCGACGATCGACTGCGAGTCGACCACCCGAAGTCGACTCGACACACCCTCCCAAGAACCGCTCGTGTCGATGTCCCTCGCACGATCGCCCTACACCCCGACGTCGAAGCTCCTCCTCCCGTCGCCGCACGTTGCCAGCGAACGCCGAGGAGAGGGGGATGCGAAGTAAAGCGCAGCCAAAGCCCGCCTCAGCGATCAGACTGCAGAGGCCAATACGTCCGAGAAGCGATGGCGCCCGTCACAAGGGCGAGCCATTCGCATCCCCCTCTCCTCGGCGGTCGCGGCTTGTGAGAGGCTCGAGAACAGCTAGAGCCCCGCGCGCAGGAGCGGAAGCGCCCGCGCGCTGCCCATCGTCGCGAGCAGGGTCGTCAGCTTCGGGCCTTTCGGGCGCCCGATCAGCAGACCGTAGACGTGGGGATAGAAGTCCTGCGCCGTGAGCGAGGTGCCTTCGCACATCGTCTTCAGATGCGGCACGAGGTCCTCTTCGCGGCAATCGGGCGTCGCCTCGAGGGCGGCGACGAGGCGCGCCAGGATCGCGTGCGGCTCGCCTTCGAGCCGTTCCGTCGAAGGCGTCTCGCGAATCCGGTAGCGAAAATCCTCGGGCGCATGGTTCACGACCCAGCACCAGACGCGCACTGCGCGCTCGCGCAGCCGCGCCGCCTCGGCCTCGTTCGCGACCTCGCCGGTCGTGCGGTAATGCGCGAGCGTCCGCTCGACGTCGCCGTCGTAGATCTGCAGCGTCACCGAGAGCGGCCGGAACGACGGCACGCGCACCGGCGCCGAGCCGGGCTCGATGCGCCCCGGCGTGAGCCGCGAGAGCTCGAGGGTCCGGCGCACGACGGCGCGCTTCTTGTCGTTCTTGCCGTCGTCCGCGGCGTGGGCCGTCGCGACCGCGCGATCCCAGTCCTCGTAGAGCTTGATGACGTCGGCGTCGAAGGAGATCTGGAACTCGGAGTTCGGGCGCTGCGACGCGAAGATCCAGCGCAGCATCTCCGGCTCGTAGACCTCGAGGCAATCGGCGACGGTCACTGCCCCGCCCGCCGAGCTCGAGATCTTCCCGCCGCCGCCCTTGATGCGCACGAAGTCGTAGGGCACGTACTCGGGGGCGTTCCAGTCGTAGACCGGGCCCACGATCTGCTTCGCCGTGTCGTAGCTGCCGCCGGCGGTGCTGTGGTCCTTGCCGCCGGGCTCGAAGCAGACGCCCTCGAAGGCCCAGCGCATCGGCCAGTCGATCCGCCAGGGCAGCTTGACGTCACCGCCCTCCCGGAGGTCGACGCGGGTCTTCGTCCCGCAGTCGCGACAGGCCATGTCGACGAACCAGTCGCCGTCCCAGCCGAAGTCGATCCGGTCGCGGCCGCAGGCCTTGCAGAAGCCCGCGAGCGGAAGCCAGTCCGCCGCGAGCGGCTCGGTCCGGAACTGGTCGAGCACGGCGCGGATCGCGTCCTTCTTCTCGAGCGCGCGGCGGATGCCTTCGGCATAACGCCCGGCGCGGTACGCCTTCGACTGGCGGATGAACTCCGGCGCGATGCCGAGCGGCGCGAGGCTCGCCTCGAAGACGGCGATGTGGTGGCTCGCGTAGCTGTCGGCGGGCGGGACCGGGCTCGTCGGGTCGGCGGCGAAGGGATCGGGGACGTCGGCGACGCTGCGGCGCAGGTTCTCGGTCAGCATCGCCTGCTCGGGCGCGTCCGCCGGGACCTTGCGGAAGACGTCGAAGTCGTCCCAGGAATAGATGAAGCGGACCTCGAGACCCTGGTCGCGCAGCGCCCGGGCGACGAGATCGACCGTCATGACCTCGCGGAAGTTCCCGACATGGACCACGCCCGACGGCGTGATGCCCGCCGCGACCACGATGGGTCGACGATCGGGATGCGCCGCGACGACACGCCTCGCGGCGATGTCGGCCCAATGGGAAAAATGAGGATCGAACTGCTGCTGTTGCCCCATGGCCGGGCGCTGCCCTCCGCGTCGCGGAGTGTGGCAGCCCCGACCCGGGGTGCAAGGGCCGACTCGTGCGCGCGCCCGCTCAGAGCGAGGCGCGGGCCCCCTTCGGCACGATCGGGCGATCGGAAGCCGTCTGGTCGCGGCGCGATTCGGCCTTGTTGTAGAGGACCTGGACGTCCCGCGTCGCGGCCAGGAGCCGCGAGTAGAGCCGCAGCTTCAGGGCGTCGAGCATCGCGAACGAGAAGAGCGCGAAGAAGCTCGACGAGAGCGCGAGGGCCAGGGAGATGACCTCGAGCCCCTCGTCGTTGTTGTGCATCGAGAGGAAGTTGAGAAGCATGCCGCCCGTCGTGCCGACGAAGCCGAGCGGGGGGAGCAGGTTCGCGTACATCGCGATCAGCCGAGCATAATTGTGCTCGTACTCGTTCATGACGTACTGGCGCGAGGCGTCGAAGACGAAGTCCGACGGCTGGCCGTCCTGCTCGTTGTCCCGCAGCGACTTCTGGAGGATGCGGACCATCAGGATCGCGAGGGGCTCGGCGCCCCCCGACCGATCGGACTGGCCGCGGCGCAGCTCCTCGGTCCCGACCCGGCGCGTGGCCGACCAGGCCGCCACGACGGCGCGCAGTCCGTTCGCGAAGGGCACGAGCACCGCCAGGAACACACCCGCGGTCACGATCACCGGCAACATCTCAGACATTCCCTACTCCCCGAGACGCTCGCGCGTCGACTAGCTGTTCCACTTCTGATCGCGCAGCATCTCGAGCGCCTCGCCGAGGGAGCGCTGCTCCCCGACCGGGTACTCGACCAGCATGCTCTCGCGGCCCTCGAAGCGATCCTCGAGATCCTCGATCGACTCCTGGACCTTGCGCGGGTAGCGCATGTTCGCGAGCAGCTGGGCCTTCATGAAGCGCAGGTTCGCGTCGAGGGCCATGACCTCGGGATGCGAGCTCTGCCACTCCGGCTTCAGCAGCGGATCGAGATGCTTGCCCATGTACTCCGCGATGAAGTTGTCGAGCAGCACCACACTCGGGCTGTCGTTGCGGTCCGTGAGGCCCCGCATGGTCTCGTCGAGATGGACGAGATCGCGCCAGGCGCGCATCAGGTCGGTCCGGCGCTGGGAGAGCGCCTCGCCGTTGAGCGAGGTCTCCTCGAGCGCTTCCTGCTGCTCGGCTTCGGTGCCTTCGGGGCCCTCGTTCGAGGCGCAGCCCACGAGCTGGAGCGCCAGCAGCAGCGGCGCGGCCAAGGCCAGTCCCATCGTTCGTCGCATCGGATTCCCTCCACGGGCCCTCGGGCCCGCTCGTCAGTCCTCGTTCGAGTCTTCGTCCGTCGTCGCGAGGCCTTCGCGGCCCGAGCCCTCGTGGTAGAGGCGGCGGAGCAGCGTGTGCATCGGGTGCTCGCGCTGGCTTCGGAGCGCCGGCGCGAGGTCTTCGCTCGCGACGACCGCCCGGAAGAGCGGCAGCGCCCGGGAGCGGGCCGTGATCTGCTTGTCGAGCTTGGTCAGCTGGCGACCGCCGTCTTCGAGCTCTCGGGCGACGCGCTGGCTCTCGCTGGTGCCGAAGGCCGCGGTCTCGGAGATCTCACCCTCGGCGGGCGACGCCGGAGGCGCGCCGCCCCCCCCGTTCCGCTGCTGGGCGAGGCCCGTCAGCTTGCGGGCGAGCGTGTCGCGCTGCTGTTTGAGATCGGCGAGGCTCTTCTCGAGCTCGCCCATGCCCTTCGAGTCGGCGAAGCCCATGTACATGAGGACGAGCTCGTCGGCGAGCGCCCGGCGGTAGACGTCGATCGTCTTCGAGCCCGCACCGTTCTGGGCGATCCAGGCACCCGCGTGGCGGGAGCTGGCGACGTGCTCGGCGATCGGCCGCGTGATCGCCAGGAAGTCGTTGGCGCCGCCTCGGCGCTCGAGGGCCGTCGTGAGGGCGGGCCAGAGCATGCGGTCGAAGGGGAAGGCGCGCATCGCGAGGTGGTAGCGCGAGGCCGCCAGCTGGATCTCCGCCGGCGCCGGGTTCGCGATGCCGTAGGCGACGAAGGCGTCGCCGTAGCCGCGGGCCGCTTCGTAGGCGGCGAAGTAGGCCGAGTCGGGCACGTACTTCGTCGAGTCCGCCACCGCGTAGCGCTCGAAGTGGGCCAGGTAGCGCGCGTAGAGCCGCGCCGCGTTGCGAACCAGGTCCGCCGCGCGGGCCGGGTCCTCGGTCGCACGCGAGAGGTAGTAGTCGGCGCTGTTGAGCGTCGCCTCCTGGATCTCCTCCCAGAGCGCGCGCATCGACTGGAGGTACGACTCCTCGCCGCTGTTGCGGAAGCCGAGCTCGCGCCACTCGCCGTCGCGGGCTTCGTGGAGCGAGGAGTAGACCTGGTAGGCGCCCTCGATCGTGAAGGGCAGCTCGACGTCGGGGTTGACGCCGAGGCGCTGCTTCGCGGCGTGGACCTCGCCCATCTGGCGCAGGATGCGCATGTAGACGGCCGCCTCGCCGGACGGGGTCTCGGCGAGATCCGCCGCCCGGGCGTAGGCCGCGCCGGCAGCGCGGATCGCCGCGATCGAAGCGTCGGAGAAGCCCTCGCTCGCGAGCAGACCGCGGCTGTTGTCGTGGGCCTTGCTCGCCTCGAAGAGCACGAGCGTGAAGGTCAGGCTGCCGCCGTCGGACTCGGGTCCCTCGAGGCGCGCCACGATCCGCTCGAGATAGTCGCGAACCGACGCCTCGACGGGGATCAGATCGGGATAGGCGCCGACGCGCTGGTCGCCGAGCAGCCGGACGACCGCGGCGAGCGAGTCGAGGCCGAAGCCCATGCCCATCTCCTGGCTTCGCAGCAGGACGAGCCGGGCGACGTTCTCGAAGACGTAGGGCAGGGCCGAGACGAAGCCCGAGTTCGCGGTCTGCGAGAGCGAGAGCGCCTGCAGCGTGTCGAAGGGGGATTCGAGCGGCACGACGACGTCCATCCAGAGGGACAGGACGTGGCGCACGAACTCGGTGTCGCTGCCGCGCTCGAGGGCGCGGTGCGCATGGATGTAGTGGTACCAGTAGCGGTCCTCCTGGCGGCTCTCGCCGTCGGAGAACGCCTCGATCGTGTCGACGCTGTTCTCGAGATGCGAGGGCTCGCGGGTCGCGAGGTACTGGAGGAACTGGGCGATCGCCCGGCGTCGCGTCTGGGTCGCGTCTTCGCCGTTCTTGGCGTCGCGGTCCTCGAGCGAGCGCTTGACGTACGCGTCGAGGGGAAGGCCGATCTCGCGCTCGTAGCCCGCGATTCGGGCCGAGAGCGACTGGGCGTCGGCCGAGCTGAAGATGTAGGCGTAGTCGAGGTAATCGTCCCAGGACGCCGCCCGGGCAGTCGTCGCGTCTCCGAACGCTCCCGCGACGAGCGCGAGCGCCAGAGCCCACACGAAGCGCGCCAAGCGCAGGCCCTGCCCGCGCTCCCGTCGAACCTTCATCGTCATCGTCATCCCCTCTGCTCCCCTCGTCCCCTCGGAAGGCGTCGACCGCCTAGCGCGATGCGTGCCGGTTCCCGCCCTGCAGACATTCGAGTGCGTATCGAAGCTCGGCACAGCGATCCTCGACGCGGCGCGACGGTGCCCGGTCGATCCACATCAGGAACGCGTTCACGTTCTTGGTCTCCACGAATCGGTAGGTGCCCTTGCTACTTACGCATTCGCCCTGCGACTTAACGGCCGCCACGACCGCCCCCTTGAGGCGATCCTCCTCCCGGTCGGTGACGCAGGCCTGGAGCTCGCCGAGCGGAACGCCCGAGACGCCCGGC
This sequence comes from Myxococcota bacterium, assembly GCA_044379055.1. GTDB lineage: Bacteria > Myxococcota_A > UBA9160 > UBA9160 > UBA4427 > UBA4427. Next base: position 13,931 of record JBIPOQ010000008.1, on the reverse strand, counting down.
CGGGCATTGCCCCCGCCTCCGCCCCCGCCCGACGCGGGCGCGGCGCGCTCCGCACGGGCGACGACCGAAGGCACCTCGAGGGACCGGGGCGAAGGAGCGACGGGGGCCGCCGCCATCTCGAGGCGCGGGACCGAGCGCGCGCCCGCGGCGGACGGCGTCGGTCGCGGCGCGGCCGAGCCGCGGGTCGGGGCCCCACGCGTCGTCGGCATGTCCATGTCGGGCGCCGAGATCCCGGCCGGGGCGACCCCGGCGATCGGACGACCGCGCGGGGCCGAAGGCGCCCGAGCCGCGGCGACGCGGAAGGCCCGCTCGGGCGCAGCCTCGCTCGGCATGTCGATCGCGGGGGCGGCCGGTGCGGCCATGCGAGGCATCGAGCGGGCATCGGGCCGTACTGCGTTTCGCGCCACCCGCTCAGGCTGGGGCGTAGGCGCCACAGGATCCGGTCGGACCGCCACCGCCTCGATCTGGACCTTGGGGCGCTCGACCGGGACCGGCCGCTCGCGCACGGCCCGCTCCATCCGCTCGACCGGCACGACCGGCGGCGGCTCGAGCTTCGCGATCTCGGGCTTGACCCGGACCGGCTCCGGCTTCGGCGGAGCGACGGGCGGCGGAGGCGGCGGGGGCTCGACCTTCGCCACCATCGGCGGCGGCTCGGGCTTCACGGGCTCGGGGACCACCGGCTCCGGCACGATCGGCTCGGGCTCGGCCGGCAGCTCGACCATCGGCGGGACGACGGGCGGCGGCGCCGCCTCGAGCATCACGACCTCGAGCGCCTGACGCTCGGCCTCCTGGCGGGCGAGCCCTGCGATCACGAAGCCGAGGACGCCGAGGACCGCGACCAGCCCGAGTCCCGTACCGGCGAATCGACGAAGGACCGCCCCGGGACCGCCCGCGCCGGCCTCGGCCAGCATCGCGTCGAGATCCTCGCGAAAGCCCTGCCGCGAGACGCGGTGCATCTCGGAGCGGATCGCGATCCGCGCGGCGCCGAAGCCGTAGTGCTGCTCGATGTGGCGGGCGCTCATCCTCGATCGGCCACCCGCGTCACGGTCGCCCAGCGCGGACCGGGCCAGATCTCCTCGAGCATCGCCGCCGCCTCGAGCATGTCCTGGCTGCGCGAGTCCTCATGCGGCGCCAGCATCGGCTTGCGCCCGTTCGCGGACTTGAGACCCGCGAGCTCCGTTCGCAGCGTCGCCGACTCGATGCGCTGGCCTTCGTCCGCCTGGCCGTCGACGACCCGCACGAGCTCGTAGGGACTCTCGACGCCTTCCTCGGGCGGATGCACGCGCAGCTGCCAGACCTCGACCGACTCGGTCGCGAGCTCGTCCGAGCCCGCCTCGCCGATGCGCGGGACGACCATCTGGCCGAGGTCGGGGACCTCCGGCGGCGTGTCCGGCGCGAGCTGGGTCATCGCGACCAGCATCAGCAGCGCCAGATCGAGGAACGAAAAGAGCCACGACGGCGCACTTTCGCTGTTCTCTTGCATGTTCGACCCCTCCGAAACCTGCTTTCGATCTGCTCCCGACCTGCTCGGCTCCCGGCTCCGCGCCTAGCGGATCTGCGTGAACGCGAGCAGGTTCGCCATGTCCGACTGGATGGCGCTGCCGGGGAAGAGGGTCGTGAACTGCCCCTCTTCGCCGTGGAGCGCCATGTAGTTGAGGATCGCGGCCTGAGTGAGCGCTTCGGGATTGTTGGCCACCGAGTTGACGGAAGTTTGTACGCTGCCGTCCATGCCGTAGTGTCCGACCTGCCGCGTCGTCGCGAAGGGCGCCCGCAGGTCCGGCTTGGCGGTCTTGCGGTACACGAGCATCACGCTGACGCCCGATCCCGAGTTGTCGCCTCGCCAGACGAACTTCCCGTTCGCGCCGTTGTCGGCCTCGCCGTCGGAGAAGACGGAGCCGTCGCTGAACAGGTAGATGGCGACGTCGCCGACCAGCGGATTGCGCTCCGCGTACTCGATGATCGCGCCGATCGCCGCGCCGGCGCGGAAGTCCCGCGCCTCGCCGGTGACTCGCGTGCCGTCGTGGTAGTCGTAACCGCCGAACTCGATCGTTCCGGCGCCCGCATGCCCCTCGAGCACGAGCTTCATGACCGACGCGGTCTTGCGGAACTCGCTCTGGTTGAGCTCGCCCGCCGTGAAGACCCCGCCGCCGCCGACGATCAGCGGATCGAGCTCGGGATCGAGAGCCGCCGGATCACCGAAGAGCGTGATCAGGTCGGAGCTCTGCTGATAGGCGCAGTTCACGAGCTCCTTGACCGCCGCGTCCTCCTGGATCTGCTCGACCTTGAGCGCCGAGATGTCCTGGATGGCGGTGGCGACGTTTCCGGCACCGCCCGCACCGAGCAGCTCGGTCAACCGACCCGTGTCGACCAGGCCGCGGACGTCGCTCGGCCGGTCGATCTTCGTCGGCCGGACGGCCGGGTCGAACATCGACATCGGCACGATGCTGTTGCCGCCCGAATCGGAGGTCTGCGTCCCGATCAGCGAGAGCAGGCCGCCGTCGGCTCCGGCCCGATGAATGCCGTAGATCGGGTTCAGCGGGTTGTTCTGCGTGTCGTTCGCAGAGCGGGACGAGAAGATCACGCCCTCGACCTTCGCGAGCGTCGCGGGCGCAGCCTTGCTGAGAATGCCCGCCAGCATCGCCGAGTCGAAGTGGAAGACGAGGTTCATCGTCCGGTCGAAGGCGTTGATCTGGCTGTTGAGCGGCGTCATGTCGAGGGGCAGCCCCAGGCGCATGTAGCCGTTCTCGCTCAGCGGATCCTCCTGGCCTCCGGGACCGCCGATCATCACGTTCGAGCCCGCGATGTTCGCGCCGCCGGCGAGATCGATCCCGATGAACGGGATCTTGCCGGCTCCGGCCCCCGTCAGCGCGCACGACGCCTGGGCGTTCGCGCGGTTGACGCCCAGCATCGAGAGCAGCGAGGGCGCCACGACGTAGGCCGAGCCTGCCATGAAGCCCTGGGCGAGGAACTCCCGCCGCGTGCGCGGTCGCCGGTGATCCGGGTGGAAGAAGGGGCGACCCAATTCCGTCGGCGTTCGTCTGCGTGCCATCTTCATCTCTCCTCTTCGAGGATTCGAAACGAGCTCGATCGATTCGCGTTCAGCGTCCGATTCGACTTCCGGGTTAGTGGATGTGGACCGCGCCGCTCGAGACGACCGCCGTGCACAGGCCCTTCACGATGTTCTTCGTGTAGGTCCCGTCGCAGGCGGGCTGGCCTCCCCCGCCGCAGGTCGCCGACAGGTCGACGATCAGCTGATCGAGGAGCGCCTCGACCTGGTCGCGGGCCGGCTGTCCGCCGACCATGCCCCGCAGACCGGCGCCGACGATCTTGTCGAGCAGCGGGTCCGTGATCATGTCGACGTTCACGGGGTTCGCGAACGCGGTGGCCGGCGGCTGATTCCAGCCGAAGCTGCCCGCGCCGTTGAAGAACTGGTTGCGGAGCGTCTGGCTGCCGGCGTTCTCGTCGCCGACGAGCACGTCGCAGTACTCGACGCCCAGCTTCGCGACGCCGACCTGGTTGGCCGAGACGAAGGACCGGAGATCCGGGCCCGACGGCAGCTGCTGGACCAGCTCCTCGTAGGTCGTCTCGACGTTTCCGTTTTGCGGATCGACCGTCGTCAGCGCAGCGATCGACGCGTTCACGCGATCGAAGTTTCGCACGCCGAGCGCCGGCTGCGGATCGCCGAAGTCCTCGACCCCCGGAGTCGGCGGCGTCGGCGGCGTCACCGGATCCTGGAAGATGCCGAGCTGCTCGAAGTGGACCTGGAAGACGTCCGTGTCGGCGTCGACGAGGCCGCCGACGATCGTGCACTGCCGCGACAGGAGCGTCCGCGAGCCCGTCACGAGGGCATTCATGTTGACGAAGCCCTGACCTGCGACCGGGATGATGCCGTTCAGCGAGATCCGCATGTTCTGGATGCGGATCGGCGACGCGACGTCGGTCACGAAGGTCGGCGAGCAGAAGAGGTAGCTGTAACCGTCGAGCTCGGTGACCGAGAACTCGATCCGCGAGTTTCCGCCGGTCCATTCCGAGACGTCGAAGGAGAGCGTGATGCGACGACCGATGCCGGCGTCGTAGTTCTGCTTGATCGCCGCGGCGCTGAGCGGCCGGTCGTAGATCGCGGCGAAGCGGATCTGGCCGAGCCACGGACGGTCGTTGCTGACGTCGTTGCCCATCACGAGCCGATGGTTCGGGCTCCAGTTCCAGAGCCGACCGGCGTCGATCGGATCCTCGTCCTCGGTCCAGACGCCGTCGACGTAGATCTTGCGCCCGGAGAGCTGGTCGTAGGTGATCACGACGTGCTGGAGGGTCGCCTGGGCGTCCCGGTCGACGTCGTAGGTCTCGAGGTCGGGACCGCCGTTGCCGTTCGACTCCTCGGTGTACGCTCGATTGCGGACGACGTACTGGTACTGGAGCTGGCCGAGCATGAAGTTGCGCGAGCCCGAGTTCGCCGAGTAGCTGATGATTCGGGCCGGGCCTTCCTGGGTCGTGTTCAGGTTCGCGATCCAGGTCTCGACCGTGTAGGCCTGCGAGCCGCTGCCCTGGTCCGCAATCCGGTCGTAGAGCTTGCGGCTCGCGACGGCCGACGCGATGGCGCGGCCTTCGGCGACTTGGATGCCGTAGGCAGACATCAGCTCCGGCCCCTCGAGCGTGAGGTCCATGGCGGGCGCGACACCGCTCGTGTCCATCGCCATGTTGCCCGTCTGTTCCTTGAAGTCCCAGCGCGCGATGATGCCGTCGTCGAAGCGCTCGGCGCCGACCTCCTCGGTGCCGTTCGACATCATGCGCGTATCGCTCTGGAGGCCGTTGACGTCGACGCCGCCGGTCGTTCCGCCGGCCGCCTCGATCGCGTCCTGCCAGGCGACGATCGCGGCGAGCATCTCCGAGGCGTTGCTCGCGCAGTCGGACCAGCAGAAGTGGAAGTCGACCGCGAGGCGGCGGACGAGGCGCGAAGCCGACGGATCCGAGAAGTTGACCTTCTGGCTGTCGACGACCGCGGACCAGGCGGTCGAGACGTCCGGATGGGCGATCTGGGGCGCGCCCGGGCCGCTACCGCCATGACAGTCCTCGCAGTACTGATCGACGAGCGGATAAACCGTGGCCTCGAAGGCGGTCACCTGCTCGGCGACCGAGAGCCCGTCCGGCGTACCGCCGCCGGGTCCTCCGTTGCCGAGGACGGAGGTGTCGGTGTCGGAGCCTCCGTAGTCGCCGCAGCCGACCGCAACCACTGCGATGGCCAGGGTCAGCAAGGCTCCGCGGAGCTTCGTTCCGAACGACTCGACGGGGAAGATTTCGCTCTTCATCATGTTGTCCCCTGTTCCCTCGCTAGGCTCGCTCGCATCCGAACCGGACCGGAGGCTCCGGACGAGATGCTTCATCGATGACGCGTCGTCTCGATTCATCCGGTTTGCCTCACTCTTCGTTCATGCAGTGCGTGGCGACGGCCCCGAACACCTGCTTCATGCTGTAGGTGCCGTCGGCTTCGAAGTCGTCCGCGATCGCCTCGATGGCATCGCGATCGGTCTGGTTCTTCGGTCCGTGGAAGCAGACGTGCTTGAAGACCTTCTCGACCTGGCAGACGGAGAACGCGCGACTGGCACCGACCTCCGCGCCGAGGCTCTTCGCGCCGAAGCCGCGATCCGAAGCGCCGCGCCAGCCGAGCAACGAGTGCGGCCCCTCGCGCCAGTAGTTGACCCAGCCGTTGTCGGTCGTGATGTGTCCGAACGAGAAGACGTTGCCGTTGATGAGGTGCTTCGGCTGGACGACGCCCGGCGTATTCAGCATGCGGCCCTGGGTCGCGTCCCACTCGAAGTAGGCATATGCGCCGGCGACCGCATCCATGCCCGAATGACAGCCGTAACAGTTGTTGAGGAAGATCTCGGAGTCGCCGCCGGGGCTGCGGCTCACGTCCTGGCGAATCCAGTCGCCCGGCCGCGTGACGTCGTGGAGCTGCTCCATGTCGCGGCAGAGGAAGTTGATCGCCGTGAAGCGCCACATCGCCCGATTCGTGCCCGCCGAGAAGAATGCCTCGGCGGCAGCACGCGTCGTGACGACGCCGGCCGCTTCATTCGCCGAAATCTGGGTACCGGGGAGGCCCGACTGGGTCCGGCGCACGAGCCGGGTCGGATCCGAGAGATCGACCCCCGCCTCCTCGAGCGCCTCGTAGTGGGCGTTGCTCGTCTGCTCGTAATTCGGCGTGACGAGGTTGTTCGCGCCGGTGTAGATGATGTCCTCGGAGAGGACCGTGTTGAACGGAACGTCGTCGCGGATCATGCCGATGACGGTCGCCGTGTAGTCGTTGAGCGGTGCGAAGACCGTCATCGCCTCGTTCGTCCACGGCGTCACGAAGTTCTTCAGCGACACGTTGTAGAAGGCCGGATTCTGCATCGCGAGATCGGCGGCGAGATCGGGCCGACCGTTTCCGATGTGGTTGGCCATCTGTGTCAGCACGGCGGCCGTCGGCGGGACGCCGGCGATCCGGTCGTGCATGCGGCGAGCGCGGTCCGTGTCGTCCATCTGCGCCGTCGCGGCATTCGCGAAGAGGAGCGCAAGACCGACCAGGATGAACCGGCTCGACCGGCTCGACTCACCACTTCTTCGTCGTCGCATTTCGTGGGACTTCTCGTGGGGCATCGTCGACTCGACCTCGCTCTGACCCGGCCGTGATGGGCGCACGTTTCCGGGAGCTGAAGACCCGCTTTTCAATGGACCGGGGCTCGTTTCCCATTCGGTATGCGACGGGGCTTCTCGGTGATGCACGCCACGAAATTGCGTGTTTTCCGCGTCACTAAAATCTCGGGCTCGGAGAATTGCCGGAGAGATTCCCGGGCCTTGAGGGGACTGCGCCGAAGCCACGCTCGCGTTGCGCATCGCCCCGACGATGGGACCGCGCATCACGTGGGCCGCGGATGCCTGCGACGAAATGGACAAAGGTCGGACGCGGCAGACGACCGATAACCGCGAGGGCTTCCCGCCCCTCGCTCGCCGCGTGGTGGTCCAGCTCGAGAGGGAATTGCGACTCGCATGCCGACTCTTCTTCGTCTTCTTCTCCGTCGATCGTTCGTGATCCTGCTCGCCTGGATATGGGCGGCGGTCGGGGCGGCGGAGAGCGGGAACGCGCGCTTCGCGCCGGCTTCCCTCGCGAGTCTTCCGGCTTCGGCCCGCGGCGAGGCGGTCGTCGAGGCCGACCTGCCGCAGCTCGTCGCGACGCTCGTCGCGATGCCCGAGGCGGCCGGGTCGCCCGCACGGATCGGCGTGCTCTTCGACCTCGCGCCCGGCTGGCACCTCTATTGGCGCAATCCCGGCGAGACGGGCGTCGCGCCCGAGATCGTGTTCGACGTGCCCGGCCAGGCCGTCGGCGCGCTCGAGTGGCCCGCGCCCGAGACGTTTCGCGAGGCCGACGATCTCTTCACGACCTACGGCTACGCGGGGCGCGTCCTGCTCGGCGCGCCGCTCGCCCGAGCGAACACGACGACCGATGCGTCGATGGAGCCGGCGGCGACCGCTCGGGTCGACGCGACCGTCCTCGTCTGTCGCACCCAATGCGTCCCCGCGACCTTCGCGCTCTCGCTCCCCCTCGACGCGGCCCTCGCCGAGGCCGATCGAGCGGCGATCGAAGCACTCTTCCGCGAGAGCGCCGAGCGCGTGCCGCCCTCGGCGGCGCAGCGCGGCTGGACGATCGAGGCCGCCTGGGCCGCCGGCTCACCGGCGATCGACGAAGCGAAGCGCGTCGCGCTGTCGCTCGATCCGTGTCCGACGAAGAGCGCCGCGTGCGCGCGCGACGGGATCGAGGCGACCGCCCTCGCCTTCCTTCCGTTCGAGGGCGAGACCTTCGAATTCGGGGGAGAACAGTGGGTTTCCGACGCTTCGGGCTCGGGACGCATCGGGCTCGAGCTCGAGCTGACGCGGCTCGAGCCGGGCGAGGACCGGCTGCGCGGCGTGGTCGAGCTGCGCAGCGCCGACGGGAGCGTGCGGAGCGCGGAGATCGATCTTCCGGTCGCGGCCGAGCGCAGCGTCGCGGGCAGCGGGGCGCCGTCTGCCCTCGCGTGGCTCCAGGTCTTCTGTCTCGCGCTGCTCGGCGGGCTCGTGCTGAACGGCATGCCCTGCGTGCTTCCGGTCCTCGCCATCAAGGTCGTCTCGGTCGCGGACATGGCCGAGCGCGATCCGCGCGAGGTCCGGCTGCACGGCCTCGCCTACACCGCCGGCGTGCTCGGCTCGATGCTCGTGCTGGCCGGTCTCGTCCTGTCGCTGCGCTTCGCGGGCCACGCGGTCGGCTGGGGCTTCCAGTTCCAGGAGCCGCTCTTCGTCGCGGGCATCGCGGCGCTGCTCGTGACCTTCGCGCTCAACCTCTTCGGCGTCTTCGAGATCGAGCTCGGCCAGGGGCGCCTCGCCGCCGTCGGCCAGGACGCGACGGGCGTCTCGCGTTCGATCTTCGAGGGCCTGCTCGCCGTCGTCCTCGCGACGCCGTGTACCGCGCCCTTCCTCGGGACCGCGGTCGGCTTCGCCTTCGCGAGCGACGGCTACGGCATCGTCGCGATCTTCGTCGCGATCGGCGTCGGCCTCGCCTCGCCCTTCCTGCTCGTCAGCTTCTTTCCGCGGCTCGCGCGCTTCGTGCCGCGCTCGGGGCCGTGGATGCTGAAGCTGAGGTCGGGCCTCGGCTTCTGCCTGCTCGCGACGGTCGTCTGGCTGCTCTGGATCGTCGGCCAGAGCGGGGGCTCGGACGCGGTCGTCGCGATGACGGCGGCGCTGCTCTTCCTCGCCTTCCTGCTCTGGAGCTACGGCCAGATGCAACCCATGCGCAGCCTCTGGCTTGGCCGCGCGAGCGCGGTCTCCATCGCCGTCCTCGCCTTCGCGAGCTTCAACCTGATCGACTTCGAGGCGAAGCCCTCGCCGATCCCGGGCGTCGGGGGGACGGCGGCGGTCGCGAGCGACGGCTTCGCCCCCTACAGCGAGGCGGCCGTCCGCGAGGCCCTCGCCGGCGGCCAGCCCGCCTTCGTGGTCTTCACGGCGGACTGGTGCATCACGTGCAAGGTCAACGAGCGGACGGTGCTCGACCGCCCTGCCGTTCTCGAGGCCCTCGAGCGCGGGGGCTACGCGCTCTTCAAGGCCGACTGGACCCGCCGCGACGATACGATTCGCGAGAAGCTCGCCGAGTTCGGCCGCGCCGGGGTCCCGCTCTACCTCGTCTACGACCCGGCCGACCCGGACCAGCCGCGGGTCCTCTCCGAGCTCCTGACCCAGGACGCCGTCGTCACCGCCCTCGCCGAGACCCGGTCGACTCGCGCGCTCTGAGCGCGGCCCCGGGCCCGCGCCGGGCGTCCCGTCCGAATGCCCGGCCCGGCGCCAAGCCTGCGGCCCGCATCACATTTCCCTCAGCACCACTCGCCGACACGACGATGAAGCCGGCTGTCGAGCCGCTCGCTCGTACGAGCCGCTCGCGACCGACAGGAGATTTCGATTCCATGACGGCCTCCATTCGCCGATCGAACGCCGCGCGCGCTTCGTTCGGGCCGATCCTCTCGCTTCTCGCCGCCCCTTTCCTGGTCGCCGCCCTGCTCTTCGTCGCGCCGAACGGCGCCCGGGCTCTCGCGGCCGGCGATCGCGCCCCCGATTTCGCGGCGCCCGCCCTCGATGGCAAGGGGACCGTCTCCCTCTCCCAGTACCGCGGGAAGGTCGTCTACCTCGACTTCTGGGCCTCGTGGTGCGCGCCCTGCCTGAAGGCGATCCCGGAGATCGAGGCGATGCGCAAGGAGCTCTCGAGCGAGGGATTCCAGGTCGTCGCCGTGAACCTCGACCAGACGCCGAAGAAGGCGCTCCGCTTCCTCGAGAAGAATCCCGTCGGTTATCCCTCGGCGAGCGATCCGAAGGGCCGGCTGCCCAAGCAATTCGGCGTCGACACGATGCCGACCTCGTACCTGATCGATGGCGACGGCGTCATCCGGTACGTCCACCGCGGTTTTCAGCGCGGCGACGGCACGAAGCTGCGCGCGGAGATCCGAAAGCTGCTCGGAGGTCGTTAGTCCATGCGAACGCGAACCGGATCGTCTCTTCCGCTCTTCCTGATGCTGGTCGGGCTCGCGCTCGCGGCCTCGGGCTGCGCGAAGGTGAGTCCCTGGGAGCGCGACCTGCTCGCGCGCCGCGACATGGCCTGGGAGCCCGACTCCCTCGAGGCCAAACGTGAATCCCACGTCTATTTCAGCAAGGAAGCCTCCATGCCGGGCGGCAGCGGCGGGGGCGGCGGCTGCGGCTGCAACTGAGACCCGATCGGGACGGAGAGCGGGAGGCTTCGATGAGGGGCGGAGAGTTCGAGGGGAAGACCGAAGGCGGACGCACGCCGGCGACGGAAGGGCTCGCCCTGCCGAGCCGCGCGCTCACCGCGTTGACGACGAGCGCCCTCGCGCTGCCGGGTCTCGCGACCACGGGCCGCGCGGACACGCCCGTCGAGCAGGCGAGCGCGGCCTACGCGTTCAGCTACTACCTCGAGGACGATCTCGCGCCCGGTCGTTTCGCGGGAACCGGCTCCCGCGAGCGGTACGAAGTCCTGACCCATCAGCTCGAGTTCGACGTCCCCGTCTCGCCCCGCATGGACGTCGGCATCGACTTCCTCCAGGAGAAGATGAGCGGCGCCTCGCCCTGGTACGTCGAGGCGAGCGGCACCGAACGCGTCCAGGTCATGAGCGGCGCGACGATCGACGACACCCGCTACGACCTGTCGGCCGATCTCGACTACTTCATGGAAGAGGCGAAGGACACGATCTCCCTCGGCTTCTCGAAGGAGCAGGACTACCTCTCCGTCCACGGCGGCCTCGGGACCGAGCGCGCCTTCTTCGACAAGAACACGACCTTCTCCGCCTCCGGCGCCTTCTCCTACGACTGGATCGAGCCCAACAATCCGCAGCTCTCCCTCGCGCGACCGAGCGCCGGCGAGAAATGGGCCCTCGACTTCTTCACCGGGCTCTCCCAGATCGTGACCCGCGCCTCGGCAGTCCAGGTCACGGCCAACTTCAAGCACTCGAACGGCTATCTCAGCGATCCGTACAAGGCGATCCGCGGCATCGGGCCCTCCGACGGCATCATCTCCGACCAGCGCCCCGATCGGAAGAACCAGGGCAGCCTGATGCTCCGCTACCGGCATCATCTGCCGATGAGCGACTTCTTCTCGGCATCCGTCCACGCCGACTACCGCTTCTACGCCGACGACTGGTCCGTCACGTCCCATACCTTCGAGCTCGGTTGGCACCAGAACTTCGGCCCCGTGACGATCATCCCGGCCGCCCGCTACTACAGCCAGAGCAAGGCCGACTTCTACGACACCCTCCTCCCGGCCGGTGCGCTCCAGAGCGATCCCAACGATCGATCGAGCGATTTCCGGCTCTCGCCCTACGGCGCCGTGTCGTGGAAGGTCAAGGTCGAGACCGCGCTCGAGGACATCCTCGACTATCAGGCGAGCGCCGGACTCGAGGGCATCGGCTTCACCGGCGGCCTCGATCTGTTCCTCTCGGTCTCCTACGAGCGCTACCTCTCCGACGGCGATTTCGGTCTCGTCGCCGTGGACGAGGAGGACGAGGCGCCGGCGCTGGTCGACTTCCAGATCTGGGCCGTGACCCTCACCGGCCGCTTCTGACGATGCGCCTCGAATCCTTCCGCTTTCGCGCGATGGGGAGCCCCTGCGAGCTCCAGCTCGCGGGAGGATCCCGGAAGGCGCTCGAAGCGGTCGCACGACGCGCGACGCGCGAGATCGCGCGCCTCGAGGTCAAGTACTCGCGCTATCGGGAGGACAGCCTCGCCTCCGCGATCAATCGGAGCGCGGGCGACCTGCGCGGCCTCGAGGTCGACGAGGAGACCGCGTCGCTGCTCGACTTCGCGGCGACGGCCCATCGCGAGAGCGGCGGGCGGTTCGATCCGACGTCGGGTGTGCTGCGCCGGGTCTGGGATTTCCGCTCGAACCAGCTCCCCGATCCCGCGGCGCTCGAAGCGACGCGTGCGCTCGTCGGCTGGTCGAAGCTCCGCTGGGAGCGGCCGCGCCTGGTTCTGCCGATCGCGGGCATGCAGCTCGACTTCGGCGGCTTCGTGAAGGAGTACGCCGCGGATCGCGTCGCCGCGCTCTGCCGCGAGGCGGGCATCGGGTCGGGGCTCGTCGATCTGGGGGGCGATCTCGCCGTCGTCGGTCCCCGGCCGGACGGATCGCCCTGGCAGATCGGCATCCGCAATCCGCGCCGACCGGGCGAGGCCATCGCCCGCATCGCCCTCCTCTCGGGCGGCATCGCGACGAGCGGTGACTACGAGCGCTGCATGATCGTCGACGGCGTTCGCTATTCGCATCTGCTCGACCCGCGGACGGGCCAGAGCTTCCGGGGCGGACCGGCGAGCGTGTCGGTCACGGCGCCGCTCTGCCTGCTCGCCGGCGCAGCGACTACGATCGCGATGCTCCACGAAGAGAGCGAGTCGCTGCGCTTCCTCGCGACGCTCGGCCTGCCCCATCTCTCGATCGGCCAGCGAGGCCAGATCCGGGGCGACGCGCGCCTCGTCTCAAGAACGCGGCGAGAAGACGACGAAATCGGCGTCCCAGCCGTCGTCGGCCAGGCGTTGCGCTAGCTCGCCGGCGGCGGCCAGCGAGTCGAGCCCCATGACGTAGACGTCCCAGAGCGCGCGATGGTCGGCGCTCTCCCAGCGGTGCACCTCGACGGAATGGCCCTTGCTCTCGAGGTCCTGGGCGATCGCGGTCGCGTCGCCTTCGACGGCGCGCGTCGTGACCCGGACGCCGTAGGGCGAGCCGTCGGCCGAGGGCAGGTCGGCCTCGCGGAGCCGCTGACGCTCGAAGACGAGGCGTCGCCGGATCGTGTCCGCCACGAGCTCGGCCGGCGTCGAGATCCGCCGGGCCCGGGCCGCGATCACGAGCCGGCTGTCCAAGGACCGCTCTCCCCGGGCCTTGAAGAGCCAGCCGAAGAAGGGGATGTCCGCGAGCCACGGCGTTCCGCCCTGGCCGGTGACCTCCCGGTTCTCCTGATCGAGCCCGATGATCGCCGTCTCGCCGTCCTCGAGCCTCGCCTTCGCCGAGAGGACCTGCTTCACGAGCGTCGGCCCGACCTTCGTCACGTCGCCGGCGAGCGAGGGCGCGATGTCCGAGAGCTCCGCATCGAGGTCGAGCTGGATCGGACCTTCCTTGCCCGCCTGCGCCTCGAGGGTCAGCCGGACACCGATGTCCTCGCGATTGAAGGTGACGGAGATGGAGGGCACGTTCGCGCCGCCGACGGTCGTCGTCGTGCTTTCGAGCGGATTGCCGCTCGACACCGGGACCGGGATGTTCGCGCCGACGAAGATCTCGTGCTCCTCGCCGGCGACGATGACGAGGCTTGGCTGGATCAGGACGTCGACCCGGATCTTGCGATCCGCCGCGTCGATGACGACGGTGTCCTCGAGCGGGATCTGGACACCGCCCTCGCCGGGCACGTCGAAATCGATCCCCGCGTCCCGGGACACGCGGCCGAAGAGCGCGCCGTCGTCGATCGGCGCCGACCCGAACCCGCCGCCCGCCGGCAGGCTGATGATCCGCCCGACGAGCTCGTCGAGCGAGTCCCCGGGCAGGAGCGGCAGATGCCAGCTGAGCGCCATCGCCCAGGTCGTCGGCGTCCGGATCTCCGAGACGGTCACGTCGACGGCGATCAGCTGGGGACGCGCGTCGAGCTCCTCGACGAGCTCGCGGATCACCGCATGGCCTCGCTCGCTCGCGCGCACGACGAGCGACCGCGTCGGCGGATCGACCGCGATCGAATAGTCCTCACCGCCGAGCTGCGTCGCGAGATCGCGCGCGCCGCCGGCGCCCGCGGAGGGGTCGCCCTGCCCCTGGACTTCGACGAGAGCCCCGTCGTCCGGCGCGGCGTTGACGTCCTCGAGCCCCTCCCGGTCGGCGTCCTCCCGCGAGTCGTCATCCG
>JBIPOQ010000007.1:0-21522 GCA_044379055.1 Myxococcota bacterium | reverse complement strand
CATCGCGCGCGCGACCGACGCCACCAGCGCCTCCTCGCCCGGCGCGCCGACGAGGCAGATCGGATGCCCCGCTCGCGCGAGGCGATCGGCGAGCGCGGCAAAGGACTCGGCGGGCCAGCACTTCGCCTCTCCGAAGCCCGCGCCCGGCGCGAGCACGATCGGCGGATCGCGTCGCAGCGCCGCGAGATCCGTCCCGAGCGGCCGGAGCGCCGCCTCGAGACGCGCCGCCTCGGCCTCGGTCGTCGCGAGGCGCAGCCGCGGCGGCCCGCTGCCGACCTCGGCCCCCGCCGCCGCCATGAGCCGCAGGACGAAGCGCTCCCGGGATACCAGCCGCCGTCGCCCCCAGCCGGCCTCGGCACGGACCCGCTCGTGCAGGAGCGCCGCGCGCACGGGATCCCGCGCGTACCCGACGACGTGGGCGACGCGCCCGAGGCGCAGGAGCAGCGCCGACGAGATCGACTCGGGAATCGCGATCCCGAGCTCGAAGCGCGAGGCCGCGATCCGCGCCGCCTCCCGGCGGAGGGCGGCGACACCGCCTCCCCGGGACTCGACGGGCCAGAGCGCATCGACGAGCCCGGCGCCCTCGAGCAGCGGAATCAGCGCCGCCGGGAGATGAGCCACGATCTCGGCCTCGGGATGGGCCGCACGCAGGGCGGCGAGGCCGGGGGTCGCCATCACGACGTCGCCCGCATGATTGGGGCAACGCACGAGGATCCGACGGACCGGCGTCGATCGCTCGAGGGGGGACGTCACGGCGCGTCGCGCCGGGTCGACCGGGACGCTCCATCCGGCGCAGCGAGCGCGAGGATCGCCTCCGCCACACGGGCCGGCGCGATCGCCCGCATGCAGGCCGGATCGGCGCACCCTCGCCGACAGGGGCTGCAGGGCAAGGGGACGTGGAGGCGCCGCCAGTCCGAGGCGGCGGCAGGCTCGTTGTGGACGGGATCCGTCGGACCGAGCAGCTGGACGACGGGGACACCACAGAGCGACGCCGCGTGCAGCGGTCCCGAGTCGCAGGCCGCGAAGACTCTCGCCCGGACGATCAGGGCGAGCAGGTCGTCGAGCTCGGGCGTCTCCGGCGCGGCGACGACGCGGCCCTCGCCTCCCGCGACGATCTCGTCGACGAGGGCGCGCTCGGCTGCGTCCCGGCCGGCGACGAGCCAGACCTCGAGGCCCGACCCGACGAGTCGATCCGCGACGGCACGCCACGCCGCCGGCGCATAACGTTTGTGGCCCGCCTTCGGGCTGCTCCCGGGATGGACGAGTACGAAGCCCGACGCGCCCGCGCGACCGCAGGCGACGAGGCGCGCCTCGAGCCGCGCCTGCGCGGCCGCGCTCGGGGCGAGGATCGGACCATCGGGGACCTTCGCCTCGGCAGGCGCCGCGAGCGCGCGAACGAGGGCCGCGTTGCGCTCGAAGCGGGAGACTCGCGCGCTCGGCAGGTCGACCTCGCGATGGCTGAACAGATGCGACGCCTCGCGGGCGATGCCGCGGCGGTAGCCGTAGCGGAGCGGCGCGCCGGACGCGGCAGCGAGCAGCCCGCTCTTCGCGAGACCGTGGAAGTCGAGCACGATCTCGAAGCGCCGCTCCCGCAGACGGTGCAGGAACGCGCGGAGGCTTCGCACGAAGCCGCGCAGGTCGCCGCGACTGAGGGCCGCGACGAGCTCGCCGCGAGGGAAGACGAGGATCTCGTCGACGCAACTGCCGGCGCGGACCGCGCTCGCGGCCGCGGGCTCGACCAGCCAGGCCAGATGACTGGCAGGATGGAGCGCGCGCAGCGCGATCACCGCCGGCAACGTTCGCAGCACGTCGCCGAGAGCGCCGAGACGGACGACGAGGATCCGCTCCGGCCGCAGCCGTCGCGCGCGCCCGCTCCCCTGGGCAGGAGACTCGCCGCCCCGGCTGGAGCGACCGCTGCCCGGGGTCGAAGTTCTGCCGTCCTGGAGCATGAGAGGGTTCGAGCGCCTCGCCGAGCAATCGACCGGCCAGTAGGATAAAGACCATGCGAATCGCGCGCACCCTCTCGCTCTACGTGATGCGGGAGACGCTCGTCTACGGCGCGCTCTGTTTCCTGGCCGTGACCCTCGTCGTGTTGACCCAGAACCTGCTGGTCCGCCTCGACGAGCTGGTCCTGATCGGCATGAACCCGGCGGACTGGCTGCAGCTCTCGGCGTGCCTGCTGCCCGTCGCCCTGACCTACTCGATCCCCCTCTCCTTCCTCGTCGGCATCCTGCTCGCGACCCGGCGGCTCGGCTCGGACGGCGAGCTCCTCGGCCTGCGGGCGGCCGGCGTCGGCCCCGATGGGGTCCTCGTCCCGAACCTGCTGCTCGGGCTGCTCGCGACGAGCCTGCTCGCCTGGCTCGTCGTCTCCCTCGAGCACGGCTCGCGGCGCCAGCTCGTCCGCTTGTTCAAGACGGTGGCCGCCCGCGGCGCGATCCTCGAGCCCGGGAAGTTCCGGCGCATCGGCCATCAGCTGATCTTCGTCGAGGAGCGGCTTCCGGACGGCGGGCTCTCCGGCGTGATGATCTACGACACGGGCTCGAAGGGCCGCGCCTATCGACTGTTCGCCGAGCGGGGTCGTTTCGAGTTCGACGACGTGCGCTCCGAGATCGAGATCGAGCTCTGGAACGGCGACGTCCATCTCGACCCGGCCGAGTCCGACCCGAACCGATCGGTCCGGATCCATTTCGACGCCTTCTCCGTCGGCGTCGACGTCTCGCACATCCTCGGGACCGAGCTCGGCCCCGTGCGCCCCAAGCAGATGACGCGGAGCGAGCTCGACGCCGTCCTCGATCGCGCGCGCCGGGGCGACCCCCTGAAGGAGCTCGATCAGAAGAATCCGATCGAGTACGAGCTCGAGATCCAGCGACGGCGGACGCTGCCCTTCGCGCCGCTCCTCTTCGCCGGCGTCGGTGTCCCGATCGCCCTGGCGAGCGAGCAGCGCGGACGCAGCCTCGGCCTCCCGCTCGCGCTCGCCGCCGCCTTCGCCTACTTCGCCCTCGGCACCCTCGCGGAGTCGATCGCCCAGCAGCAGTGGCTCACGGCGGCGCAGGCGAGCTGGATCCCGAACGGCGTATTCCTGGTCGCCGCGTGCTTCCTCGCACATTTCGTCCGCCATCGGCTGCCGCGATGAGGCGCGATCCGACGCCGGTGACGATCCGGTCGTCCGCCTATCATCTCGAGGCGGACCCCGAGCTCCTCGACGCCCTCGAGCGCGCAGGGCTGACGCGCGTCGACGGCTTCGATGCCGCCCTGCGCTCCGCGCGCCTCCGTCCGAGCGGCCGCGGCCCCCAGCGCCTCCTCGAGCTGCCGGGCGTGGCAGCGCCTCTTCGGCTTCGCGAGGCGCGCCGCGGGGGCGCTCTCGGCGGGCTGCTCGCGAGCCGCTTCCTCTCGCCGCGACGGATCGGTCGCGAGCTCGCGGTCTGGCTCGCGCTGCGGAGCCGGGGCGCCCCCCTGCCCGTCCCCGTCGCGGCCTTCGCCCGCCGTCGCGGGCTCCTCTGGGAGTGCCATTTCGGAACCCTCGATCGCAGCGAGAGCGTCGACGGGCTCGCCTGGCTGCGCGCTTCGCCTTCGCGGGCGGCGCTGCAGGCCGCCGCCCGCGCCCTGGGCTCGGCGCTGCGCCGCTTCCACGACGCCGGCGCCCTCCACGGCGACCTGAATCTGCGCAACGTCCTGATCGAGACCAGACCGGACGGCCTTCGCTGCCTGCTGATCGACCTCGCTTCGGCGCATTCGACGCAGAGCCCGTCGCCCCGAGCGCGCCTGCGCGACTGGCGGCGCCTCGAACGCTCGCTCGTGAAGCGCGGCTTCGGCGGAATCCTCGACCGGCGGGTCCGCGCGCGCGCGCTCGCGGCCTACTGTGCGGGGGACCGAACGCTCCGCGAAGCGCTTCTCGCCGCCCATCCGGGCGGGCGGCGCGATCCGCTGCGCCACCGCCTCGCCTGGCGAATCGAGCGCGCCTGGACGCGCGCGGCCCTCTCGGCGCTCGCCAGCGCCGCGATCCTCCCGACCCTCGTCCTCGCGCTCGCCTGCAGCGATCCCGCGCCGCCCGGCTCCGCGACCGAAGGCGCCGTCGCCCCGTCGACCTCCGGCCGCTGGTCGATCCTCGCCGTCGGCGACACGGGTCGCGCGGGGAGCCGGTCCGACTCGTTCGAGGGCCAGCTCGCCGTCGCCGAGGCGATGACGCGAGAGGCGCGCGAGCGCCCCGTCGCGGGGCTCGTCTTCCTGGGCGACAACTTCTACGACCGGGGACTCGCCGAGGCGGACCTCGTCGAACGCATCCGGACCAATCTCGTGCGGCCCTACTGTCATTTCCTCGCGTTGACCGGGCCGCGCTCGCGCGAGGTCGAGCCCGACTGTCCCGTGCCGGCGGCCGAACGACGGCCCGTCCCGATCTTCGCGGTGCTGGGGAATCACGACCTCGAGGGCCCGGACAGCGCACGGCTGCAGCGTGAGGCGATTCCCGGGTTCCTGCCCGACTGGCAGATGAGCGCGGGGCTGACGCGGGTCGTCGAGGTCCATCCCGGGGTGAGCCTGATCCTGTTCGAGTCGGAGATCGCGATCGACGATCGCGCGGCGATCGAACGCGAGCTCTCGGCGGCGATCCGCGCGGCGCGGGGCCCCTGGCGCATCCTCGCGACCCACCGGCCGATCGCGACCGACGACCTCGGCGGCGTGCCGAAGGGCGGCTATCCCGACTTCGTGCGCGACGCGATCGAGCAGGCGGGCTTGCCCGTCCAGCTCGTCCTCTGCGGCCACCACCACAGCCTGCAGGCCTTCGCGCTCGGCGCGCCGACGCCGCTCCTCCAGATCGGGGCGGGCAGCGGCAGTCGGGCCGAGCCGCCGCTGGCGACCGGCCATCCCGACCTCCTCCATTCGGCGCTCGCCCTCGGCTTCGCCCGCGTCGAGCTTCGTGGCAATGCGCCGGAGGATCGGCTCGAAGTCTCGCTCTTCACCGTCCCGCCGTGGCCCTTCCTCTCGGGCGCGATGGGTCACACGAGCGGCGCGCGCTTCTCCGTCGATCGTTCGGGGCGCGTCGAATCCCTCGCGCCTTCCCGGGCGGAGAGCCGCCCCGACGCCTGAAGCGCCGTCTCGATCGCCGCCAGGACCGCCGCTTCGTCTTCGATCTCGAGCTCGATCTGGAGCACCCAGATCGACGCCTCCGGCGCCCAGGACGGCAGGATCTTGATCGCGTCCTTCTCCGTCGTGAGCCAGAGCTCGACGTCCGGATCGAGCCCGCGCAGGTCGCGGGGCGCGTAGGCGTGGTGGTCCCGGAAGTGGCGCTCGCGGACGACGATCGCGCCCAGGGATTCGACCGAACGCCGGAACGAACCCGGGCGCGCGATGCCCGAGATCAGCCCGACCCGTCGGCCCGCGAGGTCGCCGAGCGGCCGCCGCTCCTGACCGTCGAGGGAGAAGAGCGCGCTCGGCCGGCGCCGCGCGCGGAACACGAAGCGCTTCGCCCGCTCGAGCTTCGCGAGCCAGCGCGCCGCGCCCGGCGGCGCGCCGCCCGCGCCGTCACCGTCGACGAGGCAGATCCAGTCCGCGTGGCGGAGGCTCGAGCGCGGCTCGCGCAGGGGCCCGGCGGGCAGGACGCGTCCGTTGCCGAGACCCGAGCGGCCATCGAGGCTCACGATGTCGAGGTCGCGGACGAGTCGGTGGTGCTGGAATCCGTCGTCGAGGAGCAGGATCTCGGCGCCGAAGCGGGACACGGCCTCGTGTCCCACGACGTTGCGATCGCGACCGACGAGCACCGGCACGCCGGGCGCGTGGGCCGCCAGCACGAGCGATTCGTCCCCCGCCTCCGAGGCGTAGGCATGCACGTGGGATCCATCCGAGACGAGGGTCACGGGCTCCCGCGCCTTCCCCTTGTAGCCGCGACTCGCGAGCACGACGCGCCAGCCGCGATCGCGCAGGCCGGAGGCGAGCCGGGCCGCGAGCGGCGTCTTGCCGGCCCCGCCCACGGTCATCGCGCCGACGCTCACGATCGCGCAGGCCGGTCGGGGGCGCGTCCCCGACGTCCAGCGCATGAAGAGACGGTGCAGGCGGGCGGCGAGGCCGTAGACCCAGGACGCGGGCACGAGCACGACCTGCGCGATCCCCGCCCGCGCGAAGCCGTCCGACCGCCTCCGACGGGACGGCGCTTCGTCCCCGGGCGCCGCCCCGATTCCCGGGTCCGCGCTCACGAACGCCCCGCTCCCTCGGCGCGCGCGAGGATCTCGAGCACGAGTCGGGAGGTGCGCTCGACGCTGCCCCGATGCCGTTCGAGCGTTCGTCGACCGGCCTCCCCGCGACGCCGTCCGTCCTCGAGATCGAGGACGCCCTCGACGATCGCGCCGATCAGGGCCTCGGGGGTCTCGACGCAGCGACCGGCCCCATCCGCCTCGAGGATCTGCACGATCTTCCGGACGTTCGAAAAATGCGGGCCGTAGAGCACGGGGCAGCCGACGTGCACCGGCTCGGAGACGTTGTGTCCGCCGATGGGGACGAGGGTCCCGCCGACGAACGCGACCGAGCCGGCGGCATAGCTTCCGGCCAGATCGCCGTACGAGTCGAGGATCAGGACCTCGCCCGGCTCGAGCGGTCGGTCCTCGAGGCGGCTGCGGAGATGAACGCGCCGGCCCCGGGCGCGGCCGAGGCGGACGACCTCCGCCGTCCGATCGATCTGGCGCGGCGCGAGGACGAGAACGAAGGGCCGGCCCCGCCGCTCCGCCGCGCCGAGGGCGCGCAGGAGCGTCTCTTCCTCGCCGCGGTGGGTGCTCCCCGCGACGACGACCGGTCCGACCGAGAGCGCGCGGGCGAGATCGGGCCCCAGGCCCGGCTTCTCGCTCGCCGGATCGAGCTTGAGATCGCCGGTGACGCGGACCCGCTCCTCGGGCACACCGAGCTGGACGAAGCGCTCGGCATCGATCTCCGTCCGGGCACCGACCGCGGCGATCCGCCGGAGCGTCGGCGCGATCAGGCGGGCGACCTTCGAATAACGCGGGAACGAACGATCCGAGAGCCGGCCCGAGGCGACGACCACGGGAATCCCGTGCCGCGCGCAGGCCGCGATCCAGCTCGGCCAGAGCTCGGTCTCGATCAGGACCGAGAGCCTCGGACGCGCGGGCCGCAGCGCCGATTCGATGCACCAGGGATGGTCGAAGGGCGCGAGGCTCGACGGCATGTCCGGCCGGTCGCGCTCGAAGATGCCGCGCCCGGCGACGGTCATGGTCGTCGCTCGCGTCGCATGCCCCGAGGCCTCGAGGGCCTCGAGCAGGCGGCAGGCCGCCTTGGCCTCCCCGACGCTCGAGGCGTGCAGCCAGATCCGCCCTTCGCCCGACTCGGGGTCGCGGGCGAGACCGAGCCGCTCGGGCAGCTGGTGCCGGAACGCCGGACGCAGGACCGCCCCCGCCGCGACGATCGGCGCGGCGACCAGGGCAGCGACGGCCGCGAGGCTATGCGTGACGGGGCCCAAGCATCTCCTCCACCAATCGGGCCGTAGCCTCGACCGCTCCCGGCGGCCCGAGCCGTTCGACCACCCGCGCGAGGCCGGCGAGCTGGCGCGTCCGCGCGGGCCCCTCGAAGAGCGGCGCGAGCGCCTCGGCGATCCCCTCCGGCGTCGCATTCTCCTGCAGCCGCTCCGGCACGATCTCCTCCCCCAGGATCAGGTTCGGCAGCGCGACCCGTTCGACTCGCGCGCTCCGCCGGGCGAGCCACGCGGTCCAGGGATGCACACGGCCGACGACCACCATCGGGCAACCGTGCAGGGCCGCCTCGAGGGTGATCGTACCCGGCTTCGTGAGCGCGACGTCGAGGGCATCGAAGATCAGTCCATCCCCGGGCGGAACGCAGCGGACGGCGGGGCCGGCCGCCTCGAGCGCGCCGGGCGCCGCGCGGCGGAGCGTCGCCTCGTCGAAGCCCGGCGCCAGCCCGACGAGGGCGATCGCCTGGGCGAGTCGGGGCACGCCGGCGCGCAGACGACGAAAGGCGTCGAGCTGGAGCGGCAGGTGGCGAGCGAGCTCACTGCGGCGGCTACCGGGGAAGATCCCGAGGACGGGGACGTCGAGCGGCACGTCGAGCCTCCGGCGCAGCTGCGTCCGGCGCTCGCCGGGGTCGGTGCCGGGGGGCTCGGCGGCTCGTCGCCCCGCGAAGGCATCGACGAGGGGGTGACCGAAATAGTCGACCCGGACGCCCTGGCTCTCGTGGAACTCGCGCTCGAAGGGCAGGCAGACGACGATCCGATCGGCACGCGCCGCGAGGCGTCGGATCCGCCCGGGGCGCCAGGCCCAGACCTGCGGCGCGATGAAGTAGAGGATGCGGGCGTTGCTCCGACGTCGGACACGGCGGGCGAAGGGCAGATTGAAGCCGCCGGAATCGACGAGCACGACGAGCTCGGGCCGCGTCTCGGCGAGCGCGCGCGAGAGCCGCCGCCAGGCCCCGACGATGCGACCGAGCTCGGGGATCAGCTCGAAGATCCCCCCGACCGCGAGCGCCTGCTGATCGACGACGATCTCGACGCCGGCGGCGCGCATCTTCGTCCCGCCGAGACCGACGCAGCGCAGCTCCGGCCGGCGCCGACGCAGCGCCGTGACGAGCGCCGCCGCGTGGGCCTCGCCCGAGGGATCACCGGCGGAGAAGAGGATCGTGGCCACCGAGCTCCCCCACCGATGCATGCGCCTCGCGCCCGTCTCCCCGCCCCGCCTGCGGACCCTGGATGAGCGAGCGAACCCGCTCGACCCAACCCAGGGCCGCGACTCCGGCGCGCCCGTCGTTCTCCGGCGGCACACGGGTCGAGACCGCCGCGACGAAGGCCTGCCACTGACGCCCGAGCGGATCGAGGGCTCCGCGCGCCGCCGACGCGGGATCGGCGTCGGCCAGCAGATCGACCCGGGCCGTCCCGGCGCTGCCCTCGATCTCGATCGAGCGCTCGCGAAAAGCGTGGATCCGGCTCGCGGTGAGCTCGGCGACGCAGCCCGAGCGAAAGCGGAGCCGGGCCTCGGCCCGGTCGAGCTCGCCGCCCGGTCGGCCGGATCCCGTCGCCTCGACGGACTCGACCTCGTCGGCGAGGCCGCGCGTCAGCCAGTCGAGATCGTGGAGCATGAGATCCTGCACGACGTCGACGTCGAGGCCGCGCTCGCTCGCGGGATGCAGTCGTCGGACGCGGATCCGCCGCGGCGCGCCCGCGCGGGCGAGGGCCGACCGCCAGAGCGGGTTGTACCACTCGACGTGACCGACTTGCAGGATCCGGCCGAGCGTCGCCACGCGATCGACGAGGCGCTGACCCTCCTCTGCGTCGCGCGCGAGGGGCTTTTCGACGAGGAGATCGAGTCCGGCCTCGGCGAGGGCGAGCGCCGTCTCGACGTGGGATGCGGTCGGCACGGCCACGATCGCGACGTCGACCTCGCGCAGCCGCCGGAGATCGTCGAGCGCGACCGCCCGGTATTCCCGCGCGACCTGCTCGGCCCGGGCGAAATGACGATCGACGACCGCGGCGAGCACGCAGTCGCCGTCCCGCGCCGAAGCCTGCGAGACGGTCCGGGCGTGCAGCCGGCCCATCGGCCCCGCACCGACCACGGCGACACGCAGTCGCGTCACGCCCCGACCCGATCCCGCGCGAAGCCGAGGCAGGCGATCCCCGCCCGATCGGCCAGCGAGCGCGTCGTCTCGCGCTCGAGGACGAGTGTCCCGCCCGCTTCGACGGCCAGGCAGGTCGCACCCGCGTCGGTCATCGCCGCGAGCGTGCCCGGCCCGATGGCCGGCAGATCGAAGCGGCGATCCTGGTCCGGCCGTACGCCCTTCACGACGGTGGCCCCGGGTCCGGCGATCTCTCCCGCGCGCCGGATCGTCGCGTCGGTCCCCTCCGCGGCTTCGACCGCGACGACGCAGCCCTGCCGGACGACGACGCATTGGCCGATCCCCGCCGCGCCGAGGGCGTCGAGCGCCCTGCGACCGACCGCCAGATCCGCGCGCTCCGCCGCGGTCGGCTCGCGCTGCGAAAAGGAGCCTTCCTGGGCGAGCAGCGCCCCGAGCAGCCGATCCTGCCCGAGGATCGTGAAGCCCTGCCCTTCGAGCCATCCGGCGAGGGCCGAGAAGAGCGCGTCGTCCTTCCAGCCGCCGAGCCCCGCGAGCAGCGCCGTCGCGGCGCGATCGGGCTCGAGGCGACCGGAGCCGTCGAAGAGGACTCGCTTGGGAATCGCGCCGGCGAGCAGGATCGACTGGACCGCCAGGTCCCGCAGCGACGCGGCCGCGGCTTCGAGCCGACCCAGCTTCTGCCAGCGCAGCTCGTCGACCTCGCGTTCGAGCCCTGGATCCGTCAGCCCCTCGAAGCCGAGGGCCACGACGGTCGTTCCCGCGCGGCGAAGCGCGCGCGCCGCCTCGCCCGGCAGGCTTCCGCAGCCGGCGATCAATCCGAGGCGGGAAACCGGATCGCTCCCTCGCATGGCGGCCTCAGCGGCAGAATCCGCGCTCTGTCTTTCGCAGGAACGAGACGAGCCGCTCGACCTCGGGCACCGCGCCGATCTCGGCGTCGACGCGAGCGAGCGCCTCTTCGAGGCGCAGCTTCGAATGGAAGATCAGATGGAAAGCGTGCTTGATCTGCGCGCGCGTCTTGGTCGCGAAGCCCCGTCGGCGCAGCCCGACCGAGTTGATCCCGACGAGCCGCGCCCGATCCCCGGCGACCATCGCGAAGGGCGGCGCATCGAGCGAGAGCTTCGTCCCGCCCGCGACCATCACCGACTCGCCGACCCGCGCGTATTGATGCAGGCCGGTGTAGGCGCCGAGCACCGCGAAGTCGTCGACCTTCGAATGCCCGCCCAGCCCGCAGAAGCTCGCGACGATCACGTTGTTGCCGATCTGGCAGTCGTGACCGATGTGGGCGCCGTTCATCAGGAAGGCGTCTTCCCCGATCCGGGTACAGCCGCCGCCTCGGGTCGTGCCGACGTGGATCGTGACGTGCTCGCGGATCTGCCCGCGCGCCCCGATCTCGAGGCTCGTCGAAGCGCCGTCGAAGGATCGATCCTGAGGCTCTCCCCCGAGACACGCGTGCGGAAAGATCCGGCAGTCGGGACCGACTCGCGTGCGTCCGATCAGGGTCACGTGCTCCGCGACCCGGACTCCTGGCCCGAGCTCGACCTCGCGCCCGACGAAGGAGAACGCCCCGACCACCACGTCGGCGGCCAGGCTCGCGCCCTCCTCCACATGCGCCGTCGGGTGGACCACGGGCAAGGCATCAGCCCTTTCCGTTGTACGTCTTGATGACGAGATCCGTCACGTCGAGCGCCTCGCGCCGGTACTCGAGCCCCGGCGTGTCGGTCCGCAGGATCGCCGAGAAGCCGTTCTCGCGACCGACGTCCTTGATCACCGTCTCGAGCTTCTCGATCAGCGGCCCGAGGATCCGCTGCTGCTCGATCTTGAACTGGCCCTCTTCTTCCTTGGCCTTGTTCTCGTAGCGGTTGCGGAGCTCGACCATGTCGAGCTGCTTCGCCTTGACCGCATCCTCGGACATCACGAACTGCTTCGACTGGAGCTCCTTCTCCATCGCCTGGAGCTGCTCGACCATCGGCGCGAGCCGCTGCTGGGCCTCGCGTCCCTTGCGCTCGAGCTCCTCCCGCGCGGCCTTGCCGCGGTCGACGGTCGCCAGGACCTGCTCCATGTCCACGAACCCGATCTTCACGGGATCGCTCGTCGCGCCGATGCCCCATCCGAGCATGATGCCGAGCGCGAGCAGCAAAAGGATTCTCTCGATCTTCATCTTCCGTCGACTCCTTGGAGATCCGGTCGGAACGTCGTCCCGACCCGCCACTGAACATTCTCGAACCGCGTTCACCGAGCGCCCGTGCGGCACGCTCGCCCTGCCCGCCGTCTCCCTCGCACTAGATCCCGAGACCGCCGACCGAGAACTCGAAGACGGGGCTCTGTTCGTTTTCTCGCGCATCGATCGGGAATCCGAGGACCAGCTGGAGCGGGCCGAAGGGCGAGAACCACAGGACACCCGCGCCCGTACCGTAGCGCCACTCGGTGGCGTCGAACAGCAGCTCCCCCTCCGCGAAGGCGTTGCCCGTATCGAAGAATCCGATGCCGAGCAGACCGATCTCCTCGGAGATCGGGAAGCGATATTCGACACTGCTGCTGATGTAGGAGTTGCCGCCGATCACCTGCGAATCCCCGAGATTCTCGAACTCGTCGAAGTCCCGGTCGGTGACGTCGTTGCAGAGCCCGTTTCCGTTTCCGGCGTTGCGCCGGGCGGTCTCGTCGCAGAAGGCCCGGATCTCGCCGGTCGCCGGATTGCTGATCAGGCGGGTGCCGACCGGATGGTAGACACGGCCCGAGGCGAGCTCGGTGAACGTCAGGGTCGGGCGGCGCGGGCCGACCGACCGACCCTGGAAGCCCCGCAGCCGCGTCGCGCCGAGGCCGCCGAGGAAATAACGCTCCGTGAGCGGCAGCCGGATGTCGTCCGAGAGGTCCTCGAGGTTGCCGGCATTGTCGCATTTCGTCGGGTCCTCGCAGATCGTCGAGGAATCGATGCCCGTGTCGAAGTCCGAGATCTTGTTGAAGGGCACCGCATAACCCATCCGCGAGCTGACGACGAAGGTCGACCGTTCGAACAGCCATTTCGGCGCGCCGAAGTAGTACCCCGCCTGGCCTTCGAGCGAGAGGAATTTCGAGAAGCCCCCGAGGCCCGCGTACTCCATGAAGGCGTTCGCGGCATAGCCCGAGGTCGGCGCGAAGCGATCGTTGCGGGTATCGACGCCGACCGACATGCCCAGGCGGCTCGTGCTCTGCTGACCCTGGAGGACCTGGCGGGTGATCGGCGCGGCGAGGGCGTTCAGGTTCGTGTTCTGGCGCACACGGCGCTGGGAGTAGCCGTAGCTGAGTCCGATCGAGGCGCTGTTGTCGACGGTCAGCGGATGGCCGACGGCGAGCTCGATGCCCTGCTGCTCCTGCTCGAAGCTGTTGAAGCGGACCTCGGTGAGGAACGCGGTCGCGCTGAAGCTGAACGTCGAGCCCAGGAAGTAGGGATCGGTCAACGACACGAAATAGCGGCTCGAGTTGCCGCCGATGTCGGCCGAGATGTTCGCGCCGTAGCCGCGGCCGAAGAGGTTCGACTGGGAGAGCGACGCGGTGAAGATGAAGTTGTCGGCCGAGGAGAACCCGGCGCCGAAGCTGAAGGCGCCGGTCGGCCGCTCGACGACGTTGACGTCGAGATCGAGCTGGGACGGATCGTCCGTCGTCTTCGGCTCGAAGGCGACGTCCTCGAAGAACCCGAGGCGGCGGATGCGCTCGCTCGAGACCTGGAGCGCACGGGCGGAGTAGAGCTGGCCCTCGACGAGGCGGATCTCGCGACGGATGACGGGATCGACCGTGCGCGAGTTGCCCTTCAGCTCGATGTTGCGGACGAAGTAGAGCGGCCCCTTCTCGACGCCGAACTGGACGTCGACCGTCAGCTCTTCCTGGTTCGTCTTCGTGACGGGGTCGACGTTCGCGAAGTAGAAGCCGCGGTCGGTGAAGTGGGCCTCGAGGGTCTCGACGTCGGAGGTCAGGCTCGAGCGACTGAAGACGTCGCCCTGCTTCAGCTTGATCTTGTCGCGCAGCGCGGCGAGGTCGATCGTCTCGTCGCCCTGGACGTCGAGGGATCCGACCTTGAACTGCGGCCCCTCGACGATCTCGACCTTGACGAAGAGGCCCTCTTCCCGGGGCTCGACCTCGGGGCCGATCACGCGGGACTGCACGTAGCCGTTGTCGGTGTAGAGCTTCTCGATGAGGCGAAGATCGCGCAGGAAGACGGGCTCCGAGTAGGTCCCGGTCTTGTCGAGCCAGCTCGTCGCGAACGAATAGAAGCGCCAGGTCTTGGTCGAGAAGCCCTCGCGCAGCTGGCGGTCGGTGAAGGCCGTGTTGCCGGAGAACTCGATCTTCCGGAGCTTCAGCTTCTCCTTCTCCTCGACCACGAAGTTGATCGCGACGGAGCCGTCCGTGATGTCCTCGGTCTCGTAGTCGACCTCGGCGAGGTAGAAGCCTTCGCTCTTGTAGAGCGCGGCGATGCGCTCGACGTTCTCGTGCAGCAGCGGGTAGTCGAGGGGCGAGCCGGTCGTCAGCGTGAGCGCGTCCTTGATCTTGTCGCTCTCGATCTCGTCGTTGCCGGAGATCGCGATCTCTCGGACGACCGGGTTCTCGGAGACCTCGAAGATGACCGAGGGGCCGAGCGCGGTCTTGTCGACGTAGACCTGCACGTCGCGAAAGAACCCCTGCTGGAAGATCGCCCGCACGTCCCGGGCGATCTGCGCGGCGTCGAGGGGCTGTCCAGGAGCGGTCTGGATCCGGGCCCGGATCTCGGCCTCCTCGATCCGGCGATTGCCGCGGATCGCGACCTCGGCGACCGCGTCGCCCGTCGCCGTGCGAACGCTCTCGCCGAGCAGCCGTTCGGCGCGGACGATCTCGAACACGACGACGACGCCGTCGGGGCTCTGCTGCGTGCGCGCGAGGACGCGGGCGACCCGGGGGTCGGTCGCGATCGCGCGCCGATCGGCCTCGAGCTTCGCGGCGTCCAGAGACTCGCCGCGGCGGACGGTGAGCCGTTCGCGGAGCTCCGGCTCGATCGCGTCGGCGCCCTCGACGCGGATCTCGACCACGCGATCCGGCTTGCCGCCAGCGACGACGGCCGAGACGCGCTCGGCGAGCTCGCCGAGACGATCGAGCAGCTCGCGGTCGCTTCCGGCCGTCAAGACGAGACTCGTGCTGCCGGCCCCGACCTCCGTCGGCACGACCCGCACGTCGATGCTGAATCGCCCGGCGAGCTCGGTCAGGCTGCCCACGACGACGCCGTCGAGCCCCTGTCTCGCCGCCCAGTCCCGCAGCACGCCGTCGGAGCCGTCGGCGCCGGGCAGGTCGGTCTGGCCCTCCGCAGCGAGCCCGGGCCGCGCGATCGCCGAGACCTCACCCCCGGTCTCGATGCGCTGGGCCAGGAGCTCGTCGAGGGGGCCCGAGAGGAAGCGGAGCGAGCCGGTGCTGTTGACCCGGAAGGGGAGCACGGCGACGCGCTTGTCCGAGCGCGTCGGGGGGCGGGCATCGATCGCACCGTACTCGGCCGGACCGCTCGACGACTGGGCCGGCGACGCCATCGGGATCCCGGGGACCGATGCGCCGCATAACATCGCGAGAGCGAATCCGGTCGCGCGCAGCCAGCTTGCCCGGACGGTCGATTGCAAGGGGTCTCCCGGGCCGCCCGGCGGCCTCTCGAGGCGCCGAAGAGTATGCGACGCCCCCCTGCGTTTCAACGGGCTTTCGGACCGAAAACCCTCGCTCCGTCCATGGGTTGCGGCCGGCGAAGCCGATCCCGGCGCAATCTCGATCGGGCCGAAACCCGCGCGCGTGAGCGGGTGTCCAAGCCCCGGCCGCCGGGCCCGGGAGCGGAGGGCTCGTCAGACGACCGCGCTCCCGGCCTCGGTCTCGACGAGCTTGCCACCGGTCAGGACCAGCACACGGCCGAGTCGATCGGCCATGC
Source organism: Myxococcota bacterium (assembly GCA_044379055.1). GTDB lineage: Bacteria > Myxococcota_A > UBA9160 > UBA9160 > UBA4427 > UBA4427. The sequence goes on along the minus strand of JBIPOQ010000007.1, from coordinate 6,044 downwards.
GCTTGCTGTGGGTCACGACGACGAGCGTCGTACCCCGGGTCCGGTTCATCTCGAACAGGAGCTCCGCGACCTGGTCGCCGGTCGCCGGATCGAGATTCCCGGTCGGCTCGTCGGCGAGCACGAGCGGCGGATCGAGGACGAGGGCGCGGGCGACGGCGACCCGCTGGCGCTCGCCGCCGGACAGCTTGCCGACGGCGTGCTCGATGCGGTGGCCGAGGCCGACGTCTCGCAACATCGACTCGCTCCGCGCCCGCATCGCCTCCTTCGACAGGCCCTGGATCAACCCCGGCATCATCACGTTCTCGACCGCGCTGAACTCGGGCAGCAGGTGGTGGAACTGGAAGACGAAGCCGAGGAAGCGGTTGCGCAGATGGGAGAGCGACTCCCGCGAGCGCGCGAAGACGTCCTCGCCCCGGAACAGCAGCCGGCCCGAGGTCGGATGGTCGAGGGTGCCCAGGATGTGGAGCAGCGTCGATTTCCCGACGCCCGACTGACCGACGATCGCGATCCGATCGCCCGCGTGGATCGCGAAATCGATGCCCGTCAGGACCTCGACGACTCCGCCGCCCGTCTCGAAACGACGGGAGAGCCCCTGGATCTCGACGAGCGGCGTCGCGGCGTGGGGCTCATTCATGGCGGAGCCCCGCGGCCGGATCGATCCGCGCGCCCTGCCGACTCGGCAGCAGCGTCGCACCGAGCGAGAGGATCATCGCGATCAGCGCGACACCGGCGACCTGGCTCGGATCGACCTTCGAGGGCAGCTCGGAGAACTGGTAGACCGAGGCCGGCAGCGTATCGATGCCCGTGAGGCCCTCGATGCGATCCTGGATCCAGGCGAGCTGGCCCGTCACCGCGATCCCCGCGGCGACCCCGAGAACGGTCCCGCACAGACCGATCAGCGTCCCCTCGAGCGCGAAGATCCGCTCGATCATCGAATCCTCCGCCCCCATCGCCTTCAGGATCGCGATGTCGCTCGACTTCTCCATGATCATCATGATCAGCGTCGCGACGATCACGAAGGCCGCGACGACCATGATCATCGTGAGCAGCAGGAACATCATGACACGCTCGGTCTTGAGCGCCTGGAAGAAGGCCGGGAAGACCTCCTTCCAATCGCGCGTGTAGTAGGGATAACCGAGGGCTTCCTGGACCTGCTGACCGACGATGCGCGAGCGGTAGTGGTCGGTCGTGCGGGCCTCGATGCCGTCGACGACGGCGTCGACCTTGCGGAAGTCCCGCGCCGCTTCGAGGGTCGTATACGTGAAGGCCTCGTCGTACTGGTAGAAGCTCGACTCGAAGATCCCGACGACGGTGAAGCGCTTGAGACGCGGACCGGGGCCGAGGGGCGTCGGCGGACCGCCGAAGGGCGAGATGAGGAGCATCTGGTCGCCGACCCCGAGCCCCATCGAGCCGGCGAGATGGCCTCCGATCACGATGCCCGGCGCGTTCGAATCGGCCCCCTGCCGCGCGAAGCGCTCGACGAGGTCGGCCTTCGTCTCGTCGCCCTCGCGGCGGAGATCGCCCTCGAGATCCGTGACGCGGCCGACGCTGGCCGGATCGATGCCGCGCAGGCGGACGCTCGCGATCTCGCCGTGACTCCCGCGCACCATGCCCTCGGCGTCGACGTACGGGCTCGCCGCCTCGACGCCCGGCACCTCCGACACCGTCTCCATCACCTTCTCCCAGTCGGGAAAGGGGCCGAAGCTGCTGTGGACGGTGAAATGCGCGCGATTGCCGAGGATCTCCTCGCGCCAGGTCTGCTCGAAGCCGTTCATCACCGAGAGCACGACGATGATGAGCCAGACGCCGGCCGCGATCCCCGCGACGCAGATCGCCGTGATCGCCGAGATGAAGACCTGGCGGCGCTTCGCGACCAGGTAGCGGATCGCGATGAACCACTCGACCGAACGCCGCATCGCGAGGAAGCCCGCGATGGCGAGGGGCACGAGGCCGAAGACGATCGCAATCCCGAGCACCCCGACGAGGAGGCTGGCGCCGGTCCGAACTCCGTCGACCGCCGCTTCCGGCAGGCGCGAGGCGAGCGCCGCGACCGCGAGCCCCGTCGCGACCACGAGCAGGATGCCCGGCGCGCTCCCGGAGTCGCCATCGGATCGACGCCGCGCCCGGGTCCGGAGCCCCAGAGCGACGAGGGCCGCGAGCGCGGCCAGGACCCCGATGGCGATCCCGTGGCCCAGCTGAGCGACGAGGAGGCCGCCCGCGAGGGCGACGATCCCGGAGACGATCCGGCCGAGCGTCGACTGGGAGAGCCATCGCGTCGCCGCCCCCATCGCGACGAGACTGACCGCGCTGAACGCGACGCCGATGCCGAACTGCTTCAGGAGCTCTCCGCGCCATTCGTCCCAGGTATAGACGGAGTCCGACGGATGGTTCGCGAGGGTCGAGAGGAGGGCGAAGAAGGCCGTCACGCAGAGCCCCGCGACCACCGGCCCGACGAATCCCCTGGCCTCTCGCGCGAAGCGATCCAGAACGAGCAGCGCGGACCCCACGTACAACAGCGTCATCGCGACGATGCCGAGCGCGAGCAGGACGATGAAGGTCACCGCCACCCCGCCGCCCGCCGCACCGAGCCATCCCGCCAGTCCCGCCTGGATCGCGTCCACGCCTACTCCCCGCCCCGTTTGGGCCGCAGCTGCGCGGCCTGCGCGAGCAGGGTCGCGCGGATGAAGGCGTCGAGGTCGCCGTCGAGCACGGCCTCGACGTTGCCGATCTCGAGGTCGGTGCGGTGGTCCTTGGCGCGCTGCTGCGGATGCAGCGTGTACGAGCGGATCTGGCTGCCGAACCCGATCTCGCGCTTTTCGCCCGTCAGCTCCTCGAGCTTCTCGGCCTGCTTGCGCCGCTCGAGCTCGAAGAGCTTGGCGCGCAGCATCTTCATGGCCTGGGCCTTGTTCTTGTGCTGCGAGCGCTCCGCCTGACAGGCGGCGACGACGCCGGTCGGCAGATGGGTCAAGCGGACGGCGGACTCGGTCTTGTTGACGTGCTGGCCGCCGGCGCCGCTCGCGCGATAGGTGTCGATGCGCAGATCGCCCTCGTCGATCTCGACCTCGACGGCATCGTCGATCTCCGGGACGGCGGTGACGCTGGCGAAGGCGGTGTGGCGGCGGGCGTTCGAGTCGAAGGGCGAGATGCGGACGAGGCGGTGGACCCCCTGCTCGGAGTTCAGGTAGCCGTAGGCGTACTCGCCCTCGACGCGGATGGTGACCCCGCGGATGCCGGCCTCTTCACCCGCCTGGATGTCGAGGATCTCGGTCTTGTAGCCGTGGCGCTCGGCCCAGCGCAGGTACATCCGCAGCAGCATCTCGGCCCAGTCGCAGGCGTCCGTGCCGCCGGCGCCCGAGTTGATCGAGAGCAGCGCATTGCCGGCGTCGTACTCGCCCCCGAGCAGCTGCTGGAGCTCCGCCTCCTCGAGGATGCGGTCGACCTCGGCGCATTTCGCCTCGATCTCGGCGAAGACGTCGCTCGTCCCCTCCTCGCGGGCGAGGGTCAGCAGGATGTCGGCTTCCTCGATCGATTCCTCGACGCGATCGTAGAGGGAGAGCTCGCGCTCGACGGCGTTCTTGCGGCGACCGAGGTCCTGGGCCGCCTGCGGATCGTTCCAGAGATCGGGCCGCGAGAGCGCGACCTCGAGCTCGGCGTGCTGGGCGCGCAACGATGCGACGTCAAAGACGCCCCCGGAATTCATCGAAACGCTGACGCAGCGCGCGGATGCGCTCCGACAGATCGCTGAAATCCAGACCGACTCGCTTCTCGACGCTCATTTCCGTTCATCCCTTTCCCGAGCTCGCCCGGAATCGCTCCCCGAGGAGACCCGCGAGGGCGACGAGGATACAGCCCCCGGCGAAGACGTCGCCGTGGCGCGCGTAGAAAGTCGCATCCGCCGACCGGGACACCGGCACGTCCGCGACGATCACCGCCTCCTCGAAGAGCGCGCTCCGCTCCCGCACGCGGCCCCGGTCGTCGATGACGGCCGAGATGCCCGTGTTCGCGGCCCGTACGGTGTAGAGCCCCGTCTCCGCCGAGCGCAGCGCGGTCATCGCGAGGAACTGGTGGGGCGCGCCGGTCCGACCGTACCAGGCATCGTTGGTGACGGCGAGCAGGACCCCGGCCCCATCCGCGGCGAAGCGCCGCACCCGATCCGGGAAGATGAGCTCGTAACAGATCGGCACGCCGACCCGGAGCGCCGGCGCCGACGGGTCGGGCGCAGGCAGCGCCAGGGCGCGGGGAGCGGGGCCCGGGGTGACGTCGTTGGGCGAGAGTCCGCGAGCCAGGGAGTGGAAGACGCGGCCGAGCAGTCCCCGCAGCGGCACGAACTCGCCGAAGGGCACGAGATGCGTCTTGTCGTAGCGGGCCCGGATCTCTCCGTCCGAGCCGACGACGAAGGCGCTGTCGTAATAGGCGCTCGGCTCGTCGCGGCCGGCCGCGAAGTCGATGCCCATGCCGCCGAGGACGAGCTCGGCTCCATGACGCCTCGCGAGCGCCGCAATCCGACCGCGCAGCTCCGGATCCCACTCGAGGGATCCCGGGATCGCCGTCTCCGGCCAGACGATCCAGTCTGCGCCCTGCTCCCCTGCGGCGTCCGAGAGACGCAGATAGGCCGCGAGGATGCGCTCGCGGCGCGCCCTGTCCCACTTCTCGCCCTGATCGATGTTGCCCTGGATCGCGGCGACCCGGACCGTCTCGCGGTCGGCCGCGCCGTCGGAGAGCAGCAGCGCACCGAGCCCATGAGCCAGGAGGAGACCGACGGCGATCCCCGCGAGCCGAGGTCCGACCCCAGAACGGGCGACCGGCGGCGGCGAGTCCGCCGCGCCCGCCTGCGAATCGCTCTGGGCGAGCCGACGCCGCGCGACCTGCCCGAGCGCCAGCCCGACCGCCGCGGCGACGAAAGACAGCGCGTAGACCCCGCCGTATCGCGTCCAGGCGAGCAGCAGCTCGTCGCGGTGCAGCGCATAGCCGAGCGTCGCCCACGGAAAGCCGCCGAAGAGCCAGCCGCGCAGCCAGTCGACCGCGACCCATGCGCACGCGCCGAGCACGACGGCCAGGGCCCGATTCGCAAACCGAACCCAGATCGCGGCGAAGAGCGCGCCGAACTGGGCGACCCAGTAGGCGGGCAGCAGGGGCGAGAGCAGGCCGAGCACGAGGGGCATGCCGCCGTAGCCGACGGTCACGACGATGAACCAGTGGAAGAGGACGACGTGTCCGGCGAGGCTCGCGAAGAAGGCGGCCCGCGCGGCGGCGCGGGAAGAGAGACCGTCGACACCGACGACGAGCGCCGCAGGGGCGAGCCAGGCAAAGACGAGCCCGAGGTCGAGGGCCCCGACTCCCGGGATCTCGTGCGGGAACGAGAGCAGCGTGAAGAGCGCGTAGAGCGCCAGGGCGAGGCGCCGCGTCTGCGATCGGATCGCGCTCACCGGGCGAGCACCCGCCAGATCCGGCGCTCCTCGGCGAGCATGCGGCGCGCTTCGTCGTCCTCTTCGTGGTCGTGGCCGAGGAGATGCAGCACGCCATGGACGAGCAGCTTCGCGATCGTGTCGTCGAGTCCCCGTCGACGTTCGCGCGCCTGCCGCGCGGCGGTGTCGACGCTGATCACGACGTCGCCGAGGAGCTTCCCGCGACGATCCGCGAACTCGCCCTCGACGAGGGAGAACGACAGGACGTCGGTCGGTCGGAGCTTGCCGCGATACTGCCCGTTGAGCTCGCGGATGGCGGCATCGTCCACGAGGGCGATCGAGAGCTCCGCGCGCGCCTGCCCGGCGGCCTTCAGGATGGCAGCAGCCCGGCGGCGCAGGAGCCCGACGTCGACCTTCGATCTCTGCACCGATCTCTGGACCGATCGCTGGACCGACCCCCGGACCGCCTCGGGCGGCCCGGAAATCAACACGTTCATCCGCCGTCTCCGCGATCGTCGTCCTCGACGTCGCGCCCCCGCATCGGGGGCGACGGCGCCCGGCGGCCCGCATCGCCGGCCCGCGCATAGGCCTGGATGATCGATTGCACGAGCGGATGTCGGACGACGTCGGTCGCGGCGA
>JBIPOQ010000206.1:0-6502 GCA_044379055.1 Myxococcota bacterium | reverse complement strand
GGCGGTGGAATCGCTGCGCGCCTCGTCTGCTTCGTGCTTCTCGTCGCCCCCCAGGTCGCGCCCTGGCTCGGAACGATCGCCTTAGCGGAGCAGGCCTCCGCGGTCGAGCTGGGCGTTGCGCCGACGGTCCACGCCGTCCTCGTCGAAGAGGCTCCGATCATCGACGCCGAGCTCGACGATCCCGTCTGGCAGAAGGCCGAGCTCATCACCGACCTGACGCAGGTCGAGCCGCTGCAGGGCGCGCCGCCTTCCTTCCGCACCGAAATCCGGATCATCACCGACGGCGACACGCTCTTCATCTCGATCCACGCCTTCGATCCCGAGCCCGACAAGATCGTCGCGAACCGCATGGCGCGCTCGGAGCTCTTCTTCTACGACGACTACTTCAGCATCAACCTCGACACCTTCCACGACCACCGCAGCGGGTTCTTCTTCCAGATCAATCCCGTCGGCGGCCGCCGCGACGCGACCTTCGAGGGCGACCTGTTCGAGGAGAACTGGGACGGCATCTGGTACGCGAAGGCGAAGATCGTCGAGACGGGCTGGGTCGGCGAAATGGCGATCCCGTTCAAGACGCTGGGCTTCGTCGAGGGCCAGGACGACTGGGGCATGAACCTCGCCCGCCGGGTCCGCCGCTTCAACGAGGAGAACCGCTGGGCGGATCCGACGATCCAGCGCCTCTCGGTCAACATGGCCCAGGCCGGCATCCTGACCGGCATGAGCGTCGCCCGCGTCGGGATCGGCCTCGACGTCGTCCCGGCGATGTCGGTGGGCGCGCTCCACGACGAGTTCAAGAACCGCGACAAGCTGATCACGGAGCCCTCCTTCGACGCCTTCTACCGAGTGCTCCCTTCCGTCACCGCGTCGGTCACCGCCAATACCGACTTCGCCCAGACCGAGGTCGACGATGCACAGGTCAACCTGACGCGCTTCGCGCTCTTCTTTCCCGAGAAGCGCGAGTTCTTCCTGCGCGAGAAGGGACTCTTCGATTTCGGCGGCCTCGACAACGAGAACGGCATTCCGTTCTTCTCGCGCCGGATCGGGCTCTCGCCCGATCTCGACCCGATCCGATTGCACGGCGGCGGACGGGTCACCGGTCGCGTCGGTCGCTATCGGATCGGACTCCTCGACATGCAGCAGGACGGGAACGAGGGCTTCGACGACACCAACCTCGCGGTCGCCCGGGTCTCGGCGACGGTGCTCGAGGAGTCCGCGGTCGGCATGATCCTGACCCACGGCGATCCGGCTTCGGAGGAGGAGAACCTGCTCGCCGGGGCCGACGTCAACTTTCGCAGCAGTCGACTCATCCCGGACCGCTCGATCTCGGCGAACGGCTGGATCCAGCAGGATTTTCGCGGCGATGCGTACGGCGATCGCTCGACGGCCTTCGGGGGCTCGGTCATCTACCCGAACGATCGCGTCAACTTCAAGCTGAAGTACAAGGAGATCCAGAAGGGCTACGACCCGGCGATGGCCTTCGTGAACCGCACCGACATGCGGGCCTACGAGGGCGAGTATCGCATCCGGTGGCGGCAGTCCGGCGGGCCGGTGCGGATGTTCGATCTGCAGACGACCGCGAACCTCTTCACGGACCGCGACGACGTTCCGGAGACCGCCGCGTTCAACATCTCGCCGATCCGGGTGACCTCACAGGTCGACGACCTGTTCGAGATGAAGTTCATCTACCTCTACGACAACGTCCCTCGACCGTTCTTCATCACGCGCCACATCGGCATCCCGCCCCGCGAATACCACGGCTACAGCGGCCTTGCGGAGCTCACGACGAGCCTCCATCGCCCCTTTCGGGTCAGGCTGACGGGCAGCGCGGGCACGTTCTACGACGGTTGGGGCGTGCGCGTCGCGCCGGTGCTCGAGTGGCGCCCGTCGCGTCACTGGCTGCTCTCGATCGAGTACGACGAGCGCCAATTCTTCGACTACGACGCCTGCAAGGGCTCGACGCGGGGGACGGGGGAATGCCGGCGTGGCGTCGACGAGCCGTTCCGCCGGCATACGGGCTTCGCAACCCGCCTCGCGCGGGCCCGGGTCCAGATCGCCTTCAATACGGAGATCTCCTGGAGCACGGTGGTCCAGTACGACAACCTCTCGAACGGGCTGTCGGCCCAGTCGCGGCTGCGCTGGATCATCGAGCCCGGGCGCGAGCTCTTCATCGTGGTCGGTCAGGATTTCGACGCGACGCCTGGCGACCTCCGCGTCCAGAAGACGCGGCCGGTCGCCAAGCTTCGCTGGACGTTCCGGTTCTGAGTCGGCTCAGAAGCTGTAGCGGATGCCGGCGACGAGCTCGTGGGCGTCGAACTCGGAGTCGACCTGGCGGCCGCCGTTGACGGGGGCGCCGATGCGAGCGCGGAAGTTCAGGTCCTCGGTCTGCAGATAGCGATATCCGAGGCTGAACGTCGTGACGTCGCTGAAGGGCACGCTCGCGCCGATCATCACGTTCCAGATGAACGCGTTGTCGTCGGCGTCGATCTGGAGCGTGTCGGGCTTGTTGTGTGCGTCGATCTCGACCAGGCCGTAGCCGACGCCGAGCCCGAAGTAGGGGATCACGCCGACCTCGAAGTCGTACTCCGCGTAGGCGTTGGCGAGCACGTGGAGCATCGAGATCGTGCCCTTGCCGTCGCTCTCATCGCCCGCGACCAGGCGGATCGCATCGACCTCGCTCTGGCGGTAGCCGACGTTGATCTCGGTCCGGAAATGCTGAAGGAACTTCGTCCCGATCGCGCCGCCGACGTTGAAGCCGGGCTCGGACTCGACGCGGCCCGACAGGCCGATCGGGTTGGCGCGCGTCAGGTTCTGGTTCGGCACGAAGCTCACGCCCGCGCTGTACTCGACGTAGGGTTGGAGGTCGAGCTCGACGGCGAAGCCCGTCGAGGGCGTCACACAGGCGGCGAGACCGAGGGCGAACAGTCCAAAGCGAAGAGCAGTCATGAAATCTCCCGTTCTCTTGCATCCGACTCGCGCGACCGCGGTCGCGGGCGGCCGAGGGCGCTCGGCCGGGCCCATATTACATCCGTTGCGAGCTGATGTTGCCGCCGTCGACGACGAATTCGCTGGCCGTGACGTAGCTGGCCTCCTCCGAAAGGAGGAATCTCACGACCCGTCCGATTTCCGCCGGCTCGCCGATCCGGCCGAGCAGGATGCGTCGGGTAAACGCCGCGTCGCCGAGGTGGTCGAGGGCCGGCTTCATCATGGGCGTCCGGATCTGGCCGGGGGAGATCGCATTGATCCGGATCCCGTCCAGGGCGAGCCGGTCCGCCAGGGAGCGGACGAGGGAGAGCACGCCGCCCTTGGCCGCGCTGTAGATCGGATTCATGGCGTTGCCGAGCGTGGCGTTGATCGAGGCGAAGGCGACGATCGCGGACCCGGGATGGGCGCAGAGGTCCGGGAGGAGGGTCTGCGCGAGGAGCGCGATCGGCCGGAGGTGGATCTCGAGGCCGTTGTTGAATCCCTCGGGCGTGAGGCCGTCGAGGGAATCCGTGTCGACGATTCCGGCGGCGTGGACGAAGCCGCCGATCGACGGAAGGGCGCGCCGGGTCTCCTCGGCGGCCGCCCGGATCGCGGCCGGGTCGCGCACGTCGACGGCACGGCCGAAGGCGATCCCGCCGGTTTGCCCGGCGATCTCCTCAGCGACCTTGCGGCAGCGATCCGCGTCGAGATCCCAGAGCGCGACGGGGCGGCCCACGGCGGCGAGGGCCTCGGCGCTGGCGCGACCGAGGCCCGACGCGCCACCGGTGACGACGACGCCCGTGGCCGGGCGTCCGAGGCGGGGGGCGAAGTCCAAACGGGGTCCTCCGGGTCGATCGGAGATCGCTGGGGCGGTCGAAAACGTCCTGGGGCTCGGGACGGTCCGGGACTTGCGCGGACGGTCGGGGGCAGGATCGGATCGTGTTAGGCCGAACGGGCCTCGACGGCGGCCGCCGGCACGGGCCGAACGCTGCGCACGCGCACGAAGTACTCGTTCCGCATTTCCCACGGCACGCCGAGCGCGTTCAGGATGTGGCGCTTGGTCGCCTGGCGACACGGTCGACCCTTCTCGACGGCGTGGATCGTGCGCGGCGAGACGTTGGCGCGCTCTGCGAGATCGTTCTGGGTCCAGCCGAGGGCTTGTCGGGCAGCGCGAATGCGGTTCATCGGGATCTCTCGCGGGGTTGGGGACCGGCTCAATCGACGCGAGTCAGCATAGCGTCCAGGGTCTCCCGCGGCGCCCCGAAAGCGCTGCAAGTGCTTGATTCCCTTCGGGGTTTTTCGCGCCCGGCCCGAGTCGGGTCCTGTGGCGATCCGTCTCCCCTTTGGGGAGGAGGCGCCGGGACGGGCCCGCGCCGGGCCGGGATCCGGGCCGACGCGGGCTCAGGGTCGCTCTTGCGCCGTCTCAGCGCGGCGGACGGACCCGGGCGTCGAGCACCCGGCCCGGGGTGGCCCCGGTCAGCTTCCCATCCTGTTGGGTCAAGACCCCATTGACCGCCGTCGCCCGGTAGCCGCCTTCGGGCCGGCGCAGGCGCCGACCGCCGGACGGGAGGTCCCGGACGAAGACGTCCTTGCCCCAGTCGAGCCGGTCGAGCTCGAAGACCGTGAGGTCTCCCGCGTAGCCGGGCTTCAGGAAGCCCCGGTCGTGGAAGCCCAGGCTCTCCGATTGCCGGCCGGTCAGCTCGTAGATCGCGCGCTCGAGGCTGAAGTCGCCGCGCTCGCGGACGTGGCGGGTCAGGAAGAGGGTCGTGTCGCCGGCAGCGCACATCATCTGGACGTGGGCGCCCGCGTCGCTCGCGCTGACGAGCGTCCGCTCGTCGCGCAGCATCTCGGCGACCGATTCGACGTTCGCGTTGCCGATGCCCATCGCGACGATGCCGGGCTCGAGGTCGTTCTCGAGGATCCAGTCGGCGAAGACGTCGGAGGGATGACCTCCCCGGGCGGCGGCGAGGTCCGCGAGGCTCTTGCCGAGCCAGGCCTCGTTCTCCTTGCGGGTCACCGACGTGAAGCGCACGAACTCGATCCGCGTGTTCGGGAAGAGGGACTTGTCGACCCGGTCCCACTCTTCGCGCGCGACCTTGCGCCAGGCCGGATCGCGCAGCCGCGCGGCGCGCGCCTCGCCCTGGACCTGCATGACCTGGTTCCAGCCGGTCGGCAGCATCATGAAGACCATGGTCTGGTCCCAGTCGACGTTGAAGTCGATCGTGCGCGGCGAGACGATCGGCCAGATCGGGGCGCCGTACTGCGCGAGGGAGGCGGTGTAGTCGATCAGCTCCCGGGTCCGGCCGGGATTCAGATCGGTGTGCAGCAGGCCGTTCCAGATCGAGCGGACGCCGCGGGGGCCGAGGGTCTCGGCCATGCGCTTCATCTCGCCTAACGGATCCTCGCCGGTCTGGTTCGGGATGTACTCGACGATGCCGTGGCCGGCGGCGGCGAGCGTATCGGCGAGGGCCGCGATCTCGGTCCAATCAGCGAGGCGGCTCGGGACGGGGCGGGCGGCGCGGTCGACGTCGAAGAAGGAGGTCGAGAGGCCGTGGCAGCCGGCGGCCAGCGCGTCGGCCAGCTCGGCACACATCGCCGCGACCTCCGCCGGCGTCGCCGCGCGCTTCCACGCATCGGCTCCCATCACGAAGATGCGCAGCATCGAGTGCCCGATCAGGGAGGCCATGTTGAGCGCCGAGCCCCGGGCGTTCATCGAGTCGCGGTACTCGCGCCAGGTCTGCCAGTTCCAGGGGATGCCCGTGCGGAACTCCTCGATGGGCATGTCCTCGATGAAGCAGAAGACGTCCATCACCTCGTCGAGATGCTCCGGCCGCACCGGGGCGAGGGAGAGGGAGCAGTTGCCGATGAGGGCCGTCGTGACCCCGTGCTGCGGCATCGGGTCGCAGGCCGGATCCCAGAACATCGTCGGATCGAGATGCGTATGCGTGTCGATGAAGCCGGGGGTCACGTAGGCGCCCCGCGCGTCGACGACGGTCTCGCCCGCCGGCACGAGATCCGGTCCGACCTCGACGATGACGCCGCCCCGCACGCGCACGTCGGCCCGCCGCGCCGGGCTTCCCGTCCCGTCGATCACCATCCCGCCCGTCACGATCAGATCCGACATGCGCTCTCCTCTTCTCCGCCGGCGATCTCCGCGCGGCCCGTCGCAAAATGCGCGGCCGAGGGTAGCCTCCCGGCTCGGCCACGCCTTCGACCGTTCGGACCCGGAACCGCCCCCGGGCCCGAGCGGGGCCGAGGCCGGACTTCGGGGCGAGGAGGATCGACCGTGACCCGCGAGCAACGACACACGATCTGCCGCGCCTGCCACGCGGGCTGCGGCGTGCTCGTCACGATCGAAGACGGTCGCCCGGTCTCGGTCGCGGGCGATCCCGACAATCCGCTCTACCGGGGGTTCTGCTGCGTGAAGGGCCAGAACATGGCCGCGGTCCAGCAGAGCCCGCGCCGTCTGCTCCAGTCGCAGAAGCGGCTCCCCGACGGTCGGCACGTCCCGATCCCGGTCGAGCAGGCGATGGACGAGATC
>JBIPOQ010000204.1:0-6530 GCA_044379055.1 Myxococcota bacterium | reverse complement strand
TTCGGGGCGGCGAGACGAGCTGGACCGTCTACCTGACGGCGGGCGATGCGAACCGAATCGCGCCCCAAGCTCCGGTGGGATCGCTCGCCTGCGCCGGACTCGCCTTTCACTGGCAGTGCCGAGAGCGCGGAATGCAGGCGGCCTACGCCGAGATGGCAGGCGTCGCGAACGCCTGGATCGACGAGCCGATCTCCGTAGCGGGAAAGTCGATCGTCCACCGCCGGCTCGTTGCTGCTCCGCAGGTTCATCTCGTCTTTCTGCGAATCGAGAGTCCTGCGTTCGAGCTTCCGCTCGGCACGCTCGAGCGCCTCTTCGATGGGCGTGTCCCGCATGTCTCCACGGTCGACGACACGATCGGGCAGCCCGAGCACTTCTTCTCGCGATCCGAGCTGATCTCGACGCTCGCAACGCTGATCGAGACGGCGTCACCGCATGTTCTGCGGACACTCGATCCGTGGTGCCTTGCCGAGCCGGGCGGAACGGCGCAGTCGTGCATCGACATGGGCTGGTGGGGAACCACGACCGTCTTCGAGGGCGACGATCACACGGAGCACGTCATGGCAGCGCGGTTCGCCCTCGCAGCCCACGCGCGCGCAGCAGGCACGCGGAGGGTCCGTCTCTATCGGACCTACAACACGGCGTTCGAGCTCTCGAATCTTTCGCCGGAAGAGTGGAGCGCCGTGGCGGCGATCAGTTCCGTCTACGAGCAGTACGACTACGGGGGTGCCCCCAATGCCTGGAATGGACGAGAGATCGCGGATGGCGACATGAGCCCCGCGACGGGGCGCATCGCGCTCCGCGATCCAGCTTCGCCGGATCCGGCGAGCGACAGCTGCCTGCGTGTGGGCGGCAACGGAGCTCCGGGATCGGAATTGACGCTGTCGCCATGCAGCGGGAACGACGCGTCGCTCTTCGATGCCTCTGCCAAGCTTCTTCGATCCGGAGGCCTCTGTGTCACGGCTTCCGTGGTCGGCCCCGCGACCGTCGAGATCTGCGACGGACGGATGGCGCAGACGTGGACCTGGTGGACGAACCGGCGGATTCGGAGCGAGTCGGGTCAGTGCCTTGGCAGGGTCGCCGGCGTCGTTCGCGCGACGGACTGTGTCCCGGATTCCGGCGCGTGGGAGCTCAGGACGTCCCCGCCGTTCGTTGCGAGTCCCATCGGCGACTTTTCGACGGTCGATCTCGGCGCCGATCCGGCTCGCTATCGGAGCCTGCGGCTGGGCGATGTCGATGGAGACGGGCGGGCGGACGCATGTGGGCGTCGAAGCGACGGCTACTACTGCGCGCTGGCGGTGGAAACGGGCTTCGCGCCGGCGACGCGTTGGATCGCGGATTTCGGCGATGCACAGGGCTGGGGACCGGTCTCCCACGGTGCGACGATGATGTTGGGCGATCTCGATGCCGACGGGGACGCCGACGTCTGCGGACGGGGGGACGCGGGGCTGCTTTGTGCCCTATCGGATGGCACCGGAGGATTCGGGCCCGTCTCGACGTGGACCGGAGCATTCGGGGATGCGTGGGGTGGAGAGCAGGCGCCCGTCTTCGACTCGCTGAGAATGGGGGACATCGACTCCGACGGAGATGCGGACGTTTGTGCCCATCGCCCCGGCAGCTTCGGACACGACATCGTCTGTGTGCGGAGCCTTGGGGTCGAGTTCGAGTCCGTGGCCCAGGTCTGGCGGGAAGGCTGGCCGGTCGGCTCGGTGCCGGGGCAGGTCGGACGAACGATGATGCTGGGCGACATCGATGGCGATGGCTCCGCCGATCTATGTGAACGCGGCTCGTCGGGCGTGTTCTGCGCCACGTCGTCGCCTACGGCATCCCGTTTCGAACGGGGCGCCTGGCGCTCGCTCGAGGAGTACTCTGATTCGCGCGGGTGGTCGAGCCAGGAGGCGTACTGGGGAAGCATCCGTCTGGCCGACGTCGACGGCGATGGGAGAGCGGATCTCTGTGGGCGCGGCGTGAGTGGCGTATTGTGCACCTTCTCGGTCGATGGCCGCTTCTCGAAGCTCGTTCACCACGTCGCACCGGCCTTCTCCGATGCCGCGGGCTTCTCGGTGAGCGAGCAGGGCACGACGCTGCAGCTCGCAGACGTCGACGGCAATGGACGCGCCGACTTCTGCGCAGCCGGCGCCAGCTCCATTCTCTGCGCGAGACTGCCCGTTCCGGAGCCGCAGTCGATCGAACTCGTGAGTGCGGCCATCGTGGCGTTCTTCGTGATCGCATTCCGCAAGAGTGTGCGGAGGGAGCGAATTCTCCTTCCGTGACCGAAGACGAATCCGCCGAGGCCGCCGACGTTCCAGCGATGGCGGGTCGCTCCGATCACGCAGTCAGGTACAACACGCCCGCCGCATAGGCGGCAAAGAACAGGCACGAGACGCTGAACCAGGCAGGTCTGAGCGCGATCACGCACATCTGAATCACGCCGAGCAAGGCGACGAAGATGGAGGCGAGCGGAGGGTTCTCGAACAGGCGGATGTTGACGTAGGGACCGATCAGGAAATATCCGAGCATGGAAAGGGCGGAGATCTTTCCGAACGTCCGGCTATGGGCCAGAAAGTCCAGCTCGGCGTCGCTGGCGACGTCGTAGTCCTCGACCGGCAGCGCCATCTCTGCGGCGCCGTAGATGAAGACCGCCGCCAGGACCAGGACGAAGAAGTCCAGGATCGTCCACCCCGAATAGTCTCGGAGCTCCCAGCCGACCCACCACATCTGCAGGATGAACACGAGAATGCAGAGGGACCACAAGCCCGTGGCCCAGTGGAATCGGATGCGCCGCTGCGCGCGCAGCAGGCTCGCCGCTTCGCCCAGCAGCCGCGTGATGGCCAGGCCGAGGATGATGGAGATCGTGACGAAGACGTACTCGTGCTGGGTCAAACCGCCCTGCCTCCTGCGTCAGGGTCGCATGCCGGGACGTCAGCGATCGACGACGCGCGACCAGTCGAAGCCGGCGTCCACGGCGAGCCCGCGGAACTTCGCCCGCACCGGCTCCGGAAGCGTCGGTGTGCGAGCGAGGATCCAGAGATACTCGCGGTCCGGTGTCCCGATCAGGACCGCGCTGTAATCGTCTTCGAGCGCGAGGATCCAGTAGTCCCCCCATACCCTCGACAGGAACGACAGCCAGGCCGGCGCAAAGCGGACCTGCAGGATGCCTGGCCGGTCGTATGCGGCGTTGCGGCGCGCGACGCCCAGCGCTTCGTCGAAAGTGCCGTCGGCGCGACGGCAGCGGTTGTGCACGCGCAACCGGCCGTCTTTCAGGAGGCTGTATTCGGCGGTCGTATCGCCGACGCAGTGCGCCTGGAACCGGTTCGGGAAGTGCGCGATCTGGTGCCAGACCCCGACGTAGCGCGAAACGTCGAGCTCCGGAACGGTCTCGAGCGGAGCCGCGCCGGCCGCCGCGAGCGGAATCGCGATCAGCAGCCCGCAAAGCGCCATGAACGTTCCGAACGGTTTCATCTGGACTCCCCGGTTCCATGCCTCCGGCCGCATCGCGTCGGTCGACTGGTGGCTCTGGACTCCGCCGTCACGCCGAAGCGGACTCGATGATGCCCTTCCGGGAGGGCTTCGCGGATGGCCTCCTCACCCCGCGAACGGCCTCCCCGTCGCTCGCTCGACCGCTGCCGGAATCTCGAAGACGCGCAGCGCGTCGATGCCCTGGTTCGGGTGCACGGTGGCCGAGAGCACGAAGCGGTCCGGATGTTCGCGCCGGGCACTCCATCTCGCGCAGGCTCTCGGCGTCCTTGCGGTTGGCGCGGAAGAAGTCGTAGGTCCGGACCTTCTCCTCGGCCGAGCCGTAGGGAAAGCCGATTCCGAGGTCGACGATCCCGATGTCGGCGGGCATGCCCATGGCTGGCTCAGCCGCCGATCTTCATCGCGTCGAGGGGCTGGCGGTTCGTCGTCTGGTACTCCGCAGTGCTGCAAGCCGGATGTTTCGGAAGCCCGAGCTCGTCCGACTCGAGGGCTTCCCCGATCCGGACGGAGCGGCCGACCGTGAGGTCGTGGAAGAAAACGGACACGGAGATCTCCTCGAGGGCGGAATTCGGAGCGGCTGGACTGTCCGGCCCCCAGACGCTACGTCAGCGCGCGCGAGCGTGCCGCTGCCCGGCCGCCTCAGGCCGTTCATCGCGAGGGACCGGCGGACGGGCAACATCCTCTCCCCCCGGACGCACGAGCGCACGCTCGCTTCCCACGATCCCATGCACCCGCATGACGCGACGAGCCGTGGCTCCATCGGCTGGAGCGCGCGTCTGCCCGTCTCCGAGCACCGCACGCCTCCGGAGCCCCGCCGAGTCGCGTTCGGCACGCGATTGCTCGCGAACTGATCAGCGCACCTCGGTTGCTGCCCAGGAGCGGAGCAGCGTGTCGAAACGAGCCCGTCGCGCTAGGCGGAGGCTCGACTCCGCTTGGCATCGCAATTGCTTTGTCCCTTCGTGACTACCCACTCGAAGGAGCGAGCATGGCAGAAACGATTCCTCCCACCGACGCAGAGCTCGACACCTTGATTCGGGCAAGACTCGCCCAGATCGGAATCGACCTCGGACAACTTCCGGTCTCCGATGCCTCCGCCCCTGCGGATCAGACGCGCGTGCTCACCTCACTGCGAGGATTCCTGCGCGGAACGGTGCCGACAGTCTCCAACTATCTCCTCGATCCGCAGGAGAACCCGCCCGTGCTCTACCCCGCCCAGCTCACCGCCTGGAATGTCTGAGGAGATCCCCTTGACGACGACCGCGAAGCCGATCGATACGAATCGTGAAGTCCCCGAAGAGGCGCCGCAGGATGTCGGTGTCGACCGGCGTGCGTTCCTGGCGCGCTTCGCCGCGGTGTCGGCCGCGGCCGCCGGCGGCGCGCTCGCGGCCAGCTGGCCCGCGCCCGCACACGCGGTGAAGAAGCCGTCGTTCATCGATCCGTACCTGACTTCGGTGAGGCCCGAGGCGCTCAGCGACTTGACGGAGCTCACCGCAGCGGAGGCGTCCTTCCTGATCCGGACCCGCCGGCTTCGGCCCATCGACCTGGTGGATGCCTACCTCGATCGCATCGAGCGCTTCGACGGCATCTACAAGGCCTTCAACACCGTGACGGCAGAATCGGCTCGCGCGGCGGCCCTGGCTGCGGAGCGGACGCCCCTGCGCGGATCGCTCCATGGCGTACCGCTCGCGATCAAGGACAACTTCTACACGACGGGCGTCCTCACGACCGCGAACTCCTTCATCTTCGAGACGTTCGTCCCGGACTTCGACGCTTCGACGGTCGCGAGGCTCTTCGCCGCGGGCGGAATTCTTCTCGGCAAGACCCAGATGGGTCCCCTCGCGACGACGCGTGCAACCACGCCCGATGGCATCGTGACGACGGTGAACGCCTGGACGCCGAACGATCCGGCCACGAATCCGGGCGGCTCGTCCTCCGGCTCGGGCTGCGCCGTCGCGGCGAGGCTCGCCTCGTCCTCGACGGGTACACAGACGGGGGGATCGATCACGGCACCTTCCAACGCCCAGAACCTCACCGGCCTCAAGCCGACGATGGGGCGTTGCTCGCTCTACGGCATCATCCCGCTCTCCTACACGCGGGATCATCCCGGCCCCCTGGCGCGGGACGTGAAGGACGCCGCCCTGATGCTCGAGACGATGGCGGGACCCGACGCCAACGATCCGCGAACGCTCGGGCTTCCCAGGGTGCCGAAGCTGACGGCCGCAGCGACCCCGGTGGGGTTCAAGGGTCGCGTGGCGCTCCGCTGGCCGACGCGGATCGGCGTGATCCCCGGCTACACCTCGGGAACGAGTGCGGCCGCCGCCCTGCGCCTGTCGATGCTCGACACCTTCGCGAACCTCGGCGCGCAGATCGTCGACGTGACGTTGCCGGAGGAATGGGATCTGCTGACCGGCAATGCCTTCAACAACGTCCGCCTCCCGGAACGCACCGAGCCCTTCCTCGAGTACATGAAGCAGGATCTGAAGCTGTTCGGCGTCTCGCTGAACGGTTGGATGCAGGGCCTGTTCCTCTCGGCGGACGAGTTCCTGAAGGGTCAGCGGGCGAAGTACCGGCTGCTGAAGCGCATCCTCGAAGACCTGTATTCGCAATGCGACGTCGTCGTCCAGACCTCCCCGGTTCCCTTCGACATCGTCGGTCTGCCGGAGATCGCGTTCCCGATCGGCTTCGCGCCGAACGCCGCGGGCGTCCCGCTGCCGGTGGGCGCGATCCTCGGCGGAAAGCCGTTCGGCGAAGATCGCCTCTGCGCGCTCGTCGCGGCCTACCAGGCGGTGACGAATTTCCACTTCCAGCGCCCGCCGGATCCCGTGGTCGCGCTCGCGGCCTCGGTCTTCGGTCGCAGTGCAGCGCCGGCACCTTTCCAGCTGAGTGCAGAGGACGTGGAGGCGTCGATGCAATAATGAGGCTGGCCGGTATCGGCTCGATCACGTAGTGGCGCTCGACGAGCTCCATCTGCGTCGCCTGGTCCTGGAATACGCTGCTTACTCCAGCGAGGATGGTGTGGACACTCGCCTTCGGGATGCGCCACGGCGCCGATCCGT
>JBIPOQ010000203.1:0-6531 GCA_044379055.1 Myxococcota bacterium | reverse complement strand
TGCAGCGAGAAGACGTGATAGGACTCGAGAAAAGTCTCGAGGAGCAGCTTCCAGTTGGCCTGCCAGCGCCCGCGATGCTCGGCGAAGAAATGGAAACGCTCGAGACCGAGCGCCTCGAGGTCGAGGGCGACTTCGCCGAGCCAGGTCTCCGCATCGATCGGCAGGTCGCCTTCCGGGCGGACCAGCACGAGACCGGCGCGTTCGAGACAGGGCAGCGCCCGCAGGCCGAGGGCGCTGCGCGCGCAGCCGGCGTAGCCCGCTTCGCCGAGGGGAATCGCGGCCAGGTCGCCGGAGAGATCGTAGGTCCAGGCATGGAAGGGACAGCGCAGTCGACCGCCGGCGGCCGTGCCGCGGCCCTCGGCGACGGGGGCCCCGCGATGGCGGCAGACGTTCAGGAATGCGCGGATGCGGCGATCCCCGCCCCGGACGAGCAGGATCGGGATGCCTCCGGACTCGACGGCGAGGAAGCTGCCGGCCTCGGGCAGGTCGGCGGACAGGGCGGCGGCGATCGGCTGCGTCCGGAAGAGGGCGCGGCGCTCGAGCGCGAGATGCGCGGTGCTCGTGTGGTGCGCGGGCGGGAGACGGAGCGGGGCGGGCGCCTCGTCGGTCGTGCCGGCGTCGAGATGCGCGAGCATCCGACGGATCAGGGCGAGCTCCGCGCGGCGCTGCACGATCCGACTCCCTTCGCCCGTACGCCGGGGAGGGAAGGGCTAGCAGAGGCCGGCGGGCGGGGCGACCACGCACCGTCGAGCGCCCGCGCCTCGACGCGGTGGCCCCCGTCCCCGATCATCCGCCGCGCACGGCAGGCGCGGGGAGGTCGAGATGGTTCTGGCAGGTCGGATTTCGAGGCGCGCTGTCCGCATCGCCGCGGTGGTCGTCGCAGGGCTCGTGGTCGCGTTGCTGGGCCTCGGCTGTGCCTCGAGTACGCCGGCCCGCCAGGAATTCGTCGAGCTCCGGACGCGGAGCTTCCACCTGACGAGCAGCCTCTCCGAGGAGGAGACGCGCGAGTTCGCCCGCCGCCTCGAGTTCTTCCACGCCGGCGTGCTCTTGCTGCTCGGCCTCGACGAGGAAGCGACGCCGGGGGTGCCGACGCCGGTCCTGCTCTTCGACGACCGGAGCTTCGGGCGTCCCTTCGCCTTGAACAACGATGCGGCCTACCTGCTCGACGCGGTCGATGCCCCGGTTCTCGTCTTCCGCAGCGCACGGGACTTCACCGCGCGCGCGACGCCCGACCTGCGCCATCGTTATGCCCATCGCGTGCTGCGCGATCACTCGCGCGAAGAGCGGCCGCTCTGGTACGAGGAAGGCGTCGCCCAGCTCGCGCGGACCCTCGAAGAGGTCGGAGACGGGGTCCGCATCGGGCGCGTCGACGGCGAGCTCACCCGGCTCGTGCTCGACTGGCGTCGGGAAGACCTGCTCTCGGTCCTGCAGCGCACGGATCTCTCCGGCGCGACCCGCCTCCAGCGCGAGCTCTTCGACGCCCAGGTCTGGAGCATCGCGCATACCCTCGAGTTTTCGGGCCGCGCGGGCTCGGCCAGCGACTCGCTCCTCGATCGCTATCGGGAGGCGCTCGATTCGAAGGACGCGGCGGTCCGGGAGGAGGCTTTCGACGCGATCGGTCTCTCGCCGGCGGCGCTCGTGGCCCGGATCTATCGCCATCTCGAGGCCCGGCAGTCGCGGGTCCGCGTGATCGAGCCGCGCGGCTACGACCCGCGCCGGGTCACGCTCGCCCCTATTTCGCGCGCGGAGTCGCGCACGCGCCTCGGCGAGCTCGCGCTCTCCATCGATCGGCCGGAGCTCGCGGCCCGGCATTTCGAGCTCGCGCTCGAGGACGAGCCGGATCATCTCCGCGCACGGATCGGCCACGTCGAGGCCACGGCACGCCAGGGGACGCTCGGGTCCGTCGAGGAGATGTTCGAGATCCTCGCGCTCGCGCCGGATGCGCCGGGGGCGCTGCAGGTCGCCGCGGGGGACGCGGCGCGTGCCATCGCCCGGGCGTCGGTCGATCCGGCCGTCCGCAGCCGGGCGCGCGACCTGGCGCGCGAGCGTTATGCCGCCGTCCTGGCCGGTGCCGAGCCCTCGGCTCGCGCCCAGCTCGGGATGGCGCTCTCGTACCTCGAGATCGAAGGCGAGGACGCGGCGGCGAGCCTCGAATGGATCGAGGCCGCGCGCAGGATCCGCGCGGGCTCCCTGCGGCTCGAGCTCGCGCTCGCCGAGGCCGAGGCGCGAACCGGCGCGGTGCGATCGGCCCAGATCCGCGCGCGCAACGTCGTCTCCCGGACCCACGACGTCTACCTCGAGCGATCCGCGCGAGACCTGCTGGATCGCATCGGCGGCGGCTCGGGCGACGGGAGCTGACGCGCGGCGCTACGCCGCAGGGACGCGCCGGACGTCGATCAGGATCCCCGAGAGATGCGACATCCCCGAGAGCGCCTCGATGTGCTCGGGACCATCGCCCGCCAGCAGGTTCGAGTTGACGCCCGGATGCTTCGCCGCATGCGAGAGGCCGTCGGCCTTCGCGTGGCCCCAGCACTGCGGGATCGCGACGGTGCGGGGCATCATCTCGTCGCTGATGCGCACGGGGATCCGGATCCGGCCGTGTTCGGACTCGACCTCCACGGTCTCGCCGTTCGACACGCCGATCGTCGCGGCGTCTTCGGGGCTCAGCCAGGCGTGGTTCGTCGACTCGCGCACGAGGGCGGTGCTGTTCGACGAGGCCGTGTTCATGCGCTTGATCTGGCGCATGCCGATCAGCTTGATCCGCTCGCGGTTCGCGAGCTCCTCGGCGTAGAAGGGCTCGGCCGTCGCTTCGAAGGCCTCGACGAGGGGCGTGGGCGCCAGGTCGACCTTCTTGTGCGGCGTCAGCACGCGATCGGTCCCGAGAAAGTTGTCGCCGCGATTCTCGGGCAGCAGCAGCCCGTGCGGATGCTTCTCGCGCATCTCGGCGATGCCGGGGAGACCGGCCTTCTTGAACATCCCGTCGAAGATCTTCTCGGGTCCGGGCAGGAGCCGGCGGATCGGCGAATGGCAGAGCCGGGCGTAGAGCTTCGCGGCCGTCGAGGTCAGGCGGTTGCCGAAGAGCGTGACGCCGAGCGCGTCCGCGAGCCGGAGGTAGATCCACCACTCGGGGCGCACGTCCGGCGGCGCCTCGAGGACGGGATCCGCGTAGGTGAGGTAGGGCGTCGCGCAGGCGCCGGCGAAGCTCTGCAGCGCATAGGGGATCTCGGGCCGCTCCATCCAGGTCTGCGCGGGGAGCACGTAATGCGCGAGGCTGCCGACCTCGTTGCGGAAGAGGTCGATCGTCACGAGCAGCTCGAGGCTCTCGAAGGCGCGGTCGAGGCGACCATCGGGATTGCTGCAGGCGAGCAGCGGGTTGCTCGCCTCGACGATCATCGCGCGAATCCGCTTCGGGTCGTCGGGGACGTTCGGATCGCCGAGGATGTCGTCGGCCAGCATGCCCGAGGGCTGGATGCCCGAGACCGTCGGCAGGCCGTCCTCGCGGTCGTAGGTCAGCGCCAGCTCCTTCATCGCCTCGCCCATGTCGACGAGGCCCGAGCCGAGCAGCGTGCCGCCCCGCCGATCGAGATTGCCGCTGATCGCGTTGATCGATTCGAGCAGCCAGAAGCAGGGCGAGCCGCTGCGTCCCTGGTTGACCCCCGTCGCCATCGAGAGCGCGGCGCCCTTCCCGCTGCGGCTCGCCTCGGAGTGGGCACGCACGAGCTCGCGCAGCGTCGCGGCGGGCACGCCCGTCACGCGCTCCTGCCGCTCCGGCGTCCAGGCCTCGACGGATCGCGCGAGGCGCTCGAAGCCGACCATGTGCTTCTCGACGCGGTCGCGGTCGACATGGCCATTCCGGATCGTCTCGCTCAGGAAGGCGGCGAGGAAGAAGACGTCGGTGTCGGGGCGGATGAAGACGTGCTCGCCGGCGGCCGCCGTCTCGATCCGTCGTGGATTCAGGAAGACGACGCGGCCGCCGCGCTTCGTGATGGCCGCGAAGCGCTCCTGGGAGCGGGGGAGGTGGTAGAGCGTGTTGCCCGAGACGGCGGGGTTGGCGCCGAGGATCAGCATGAAATGCGTGTGGTCGACGTCGGGATACATCAGGCGCATGGCGGCGCCGTACATCTCGTCGTTGACGCGGAACTTGTTCATCGTGTCGCAGGTGCCCGTGCCGTACATGCGGCGGGTCCCGATCGCCTGGTAGAGGGCGACGCGCACCATCGGCGAGAGCACGATCGCCCCGCCCGCCGACCCGACGAAATGCGCCAGGACCTTCGGCCCGTAGCGATCGATCAGGCTGCGCAGCTTCGCGCCGATCTCGGAGATCGCCTGATCCCAGGAGATCTCGACGAAGCGGTCGCCGACGCGCTTCAGCGGATGGAGCACGCGGTCGGGGCTGTTCTGGGTCGCGCCCCAGCGCGTGCCCTTCACGCAGGCGTAGCCCTTCGAGACGACGTGCTTCGGATCGGGTCGGATCGCGACGACGCGGTTCGCCTCGACCTCGACGTCGACCTCGAGGCCACAGGTCGCTTCGCAGATGCGGCAGAAGGTGAGGCGGGTCTCGACGGTCATGCTGAATCTCCTCCGCGGACCCAGATCGGCGAGGTCCAGGCCCGCTCCTGCTGGACGGGCGACATCCGCTCGTGGGCACAGCCCGAAGGGCGCTCGCTCTCGGGCAGCGCGTTGCAGTGCCAGGCCGAATAGCGACAGCTCGGGTTCTCGACGACCCGCGCATAGTACACGGCGCCGAGCTCGGGATCGTAGTCGGCGTCCCGCCAGACGCCGCAGAGCTCGCGGGCCCCCACGCCCTGCGTCTCGCAGGTCGTCGGGTCGACGGAGGCGTCGTTCGGGCCGCCGGCGACGTCGAAGACGTCCTCGTGGAGGCCGCCGTCGTCGTCGACCCAGCCCTTGATGATCTGGATCCGCTGCAGGTCGTGGCCGGGGGCATCCGTCGTCCCCGGATCCGCGCTCGCGAAGGCGGCGAAGACCGGACCCGCCGAGCCGGCCTCGAGCACGAGGTCGGCGCCCATCGGGACGCCCTCGCGATCGGCGAGCTCGAGGCGGTCGCGCCGTCCGCAGAGATCCTCGGGCAGGTCCGCGCCCGCGAAGAGCCGCGGCTCGATCCGCGGGCCGCTCGTGCCGAAGACCTCGCGGCGGCGGAGCGCGTCGAAGATCGCCTCGCGGGAGTTCTCCTCGGCCCAGACCCCCGCGATCCCGCCCGGTCCATTGGCCATGTTGCCCATCACGCCCGGCTCCTCGGACAGCCGGCGCGAGACGTCGCCGTCGGCGATGCCGAGATGGCCGGGCCAGCTCCGCTCCTCGACGCCGCCGGCGAGGCCGTTGTGCGTGTCGGTGCTGCCGATCAGACCGAACTTGAAGGGATTGGCACCGATCCGACGCTCCTCGGCGAGGCCCTCGGTCAGCGCATAGCGGACGTAGCTGCGATGGCTGAGGCAGGCCGCGCCGAGCCGGATGCGCCAGTCGGAGAGCAGGTCGCCGCAGACGCCCGGCGGCTCCGCGGTCTTCCACGTCGCGTCCTCGAACTTCTCGAAGCGGCAGAGCTCGTCGGCGCTGCCGAGGATTCCGGGCATCTCGGCGCGACATTCCGAGTCGCCCTTGTGCTGCATGACCTCGACGACCGGCTCGAGTCGCGCGCGGAGCTTCGCGCGCTCGGTCTCCGCGGCGCGGCCGTTCGTCTCGGCGTAGTCGACGGCGAACATGCGGCCGTTGCTGATGTTCGAGTTGTGGGGGATCGCGAGCACGTCGCAGCCCGGCTCGCCTTCGAGACAGACCTCGCGCAGCAGCTCCCAGAGCTTCCACTCGCGGGGGGCATCGACGTAGCTGATCGGCCGGGTCGGCACGAGATCGGTCTTGAAGATCACGTTGCGGTGGAGGTTCGAGCCGAGGCGGTGGTCGGTGTATTCCCAGCCGATGAAGGTCGTCTGGCGGCAGGCGGCGCTCGTGTCGTTCCAGCGCTCCGCCGCCTCCACGATCTCCTGCCAGGCGGAGAGCATCGCGCGGTCGCAGCGCTCACCGTCCTCGCCGCAGACGTCGGCGTCCCGCGCCGGCCAGGGGCTCATGATCGTGAAGGCGTGGGGGTTGTCGGCGGGGACGGTCGACTCGCGGAGCGCGACGCAGCTCTCGCTGTCGTAGACGGCCGACTCGGGATCGCGACAGAGGACGAGCTCGCCCAGGAACTCGGAGTGGTCGGTCACGGCGGCGAAGTCGAGGGGCCGATCGATCCGGACCTCCCGGGTCCCGCGCCCCGCAGCATCCTTCGGCGGGAGCAGGACGGGCTCTCCGAACGCATAACCATAGGAATCCGAGGGGCGGACCTCGAGGTCGTAGTTCCAGGCGTCGCTCGAAAGCGTCGTGTGGACGTGGAGGTCGCCGAAGAGGGCGCGGCGCAGCGGCGTGCGTTCGCGGCAGGGCTCGCGCTCTGCGGTGCTGCCCGCCCGGAAGAGGGCGAAGTCGCTCGGGTCGGCCGGCTCGCTCTCGCAGGCGGTGCCCGAGGCGAGCCAGACGGAGAGAACC
>JBIPOQ010000202.1:0-6536 GCA_044379055.1 Myxococcota bacterium | reverse complement strand
GGATCTTCACGCGCCCGGAATCCGCGGCGGCGGCGTCTCGGCGGAATCCGGCCCGTTCGCGTCCCGCCGCGTCCGCTCCCAGAGCTTCGCGTACTTGAGGAAGACGTAGAACGCGCTCGCCCCGGCAATCACGAAGCCCGGGATTCCGTCGCGAAACCCGCCGCGCAGCAGAAACGTCCGCAGGAAACGCGCCGGCGGCCGCAGCACGAGGTCGCGCAGGCGGAAGCGGACCCCGTCCCGGGCGAGGGCCGTGGCCGCCTCGCCGCTGAAGAACTGGATGCGCGCGATCTGGTCCGCGAGGTCGTCGTAGCTGTAGTGCTCGAGCTCGCCCGCGAGTCGCGCGACGCGTCCATCGACCTCGATCCGGCCGTGGGGATCCCGACCGGCATAACGTCCCCGCGCGCGTCGGAAGAGGCGCAGCTTCCAGTCGGGATAGAAGTCGCCGTGGCGGATCCAGCGCCCGAGATGGAAGGTCGCGCGATTGACCTCGTAGCCCGCGATGGCCGGACCGGCGCCCGCCCCGAGATCGTTGCGCGCTGCCTCGACGAGGGCCCGCTGCATCGCCGCGGAGAGCGCCGGGGTCACGACCTCGTCCGGATCGAGCACGAAGATCCAGTCGTGCTTCGCGAGCGAGACGGCATGGCTCTTCTGCGCGACGTCCCCGGCGTAGGGCCGCCGCTCGACCCGCGAGGCCAGTCGGCGCGCGACGACCTCGCTCCCGTCGCGGCTCTTGGCATCGACGACGACGACGATCTCGTCCGCCCACGCGACCGACGCGAGACAGCGCTCGAGCTCGCGCTCCTCGTCGCAGGCCAGCACGCAGACGCTGACCGGCGCACGCGCGACGCCGCCGTCGCTCATCCGCGCAGGCGCTCGACGGATCGGACGCCCTTCACCCGCCGGATCTCCTTCATCACCGCCGAGAGGGTCTGGACGTCCGAGACCCAGAGCTCGAAGAACTGCTCGGCGCCCGTCCCCTGGGTCTCGGCGGTCGTCACCCGCGCCGAGCCGATGTTGATGCCGGCGGCGGAGATCGTGTTCGTGATCTTGGCGAGCATGCCGGGCTCGTCCTTCGAGACGACCCGGATCTCGACCGCGCGCTTCACGTCGCTCGCCGCGTCCCAGTCGACCTCGATGCGGCGCGCGGGATCGAGGGCGAAGACCTTGACGCAGCCGCGGGTATGGACGGTCACGCCGCGGCCGCGGGTGACGAAGCCGATGATCTCGTCCCCGGGCAGCGGCTCGCAGCAGCCCGCGAAGCGGACGAGCACGTCGGGGGTCCCCGAGACACGCACCCCCGAGGTCGAGCGGCGGCGCTCGCGGGTGAAGAGCTGGCGCAGGCGCTTCGGAACGACGGAGACCGCGGCGGCGACGGGAGCCGCCGCCGATTTCGACGCGGCCGGCGCGCTGCCGCCGACGAGCTTGCGCACGACGGCGCTCGCCGTGAGCCTGCCGTAGCTGAGCGCCGCGAGCAGATCGTCCTGGCTCTGCCCCGCCCCCTCGCTCGCGAGATAGCGGTCGAGCCGGCCGTCCTGCTCGATCTGCGCGAGGGTCAGGTCGCTCTTGCGCAGCTCGCGCTGGAGCAGGTCGCGGCCGAGGGCGACGGCGCGCTCCTTGCCCGCCTGGCGGATCGCATGGCGGATGTGGTTCCGGGCCTTCGAGGAGACGGCGAACTCGAGCCAGTCCTTGCGCGGCGCGCGCTCGGGCTGCGTCAGGATCTCGACCGTGTCGCCGCCCTTCAGCTTCTGGCGCAGCGGCACCAGCCGCCCGTTCACCTTCGCCCCCGAGCAGTGCGAGCCGACCTCGCTGTGGATCGCGTAGGCGAAGTCGACGGGCGTCGAGCCGGCCGGCAGGTTGATGACCTCGCCCTTCGGCGTGAAGACGAAGACCTCGTCCGGGAAGAGATTGAGCTTCACCGCGTCGAGGAACTCGTGGGGGTCCGAGATCTCCTTCTGCCACTCGACGAGCTGTCGCAGCCAGTCGAATTTCGTGTCGTCGCGCTCGGCGCCGATCCGGCCTTCCTTGTACTTCCAGTGCGCGGCGATCCCGAGCTCGGCGTCGCGGTGCATCTCGCGGGTCCGGATCTGGATCTCCATGCGCTCGCCGAACTGGCCGATCACGGTCGTGTGGAGCGAGCGGTAGCCGTTCGGCTTCGGCAGCGCGATGTAGTCCTTGAAGCGGCCGGGCACCGGCGGCCAGAGCGCATGGAGCTGGCCGAGCACGGCATAACAGTCGCCGATCGATCCGTCGATCACGACGCGGAAGCCGATCGCGTCGTAGATCTGCTCGATCTCGATGTCGTGGCTCTTCATCTTGGCGTGGATCGACGAGATGTCCTTCAGGCGACCGGCGACATCGCAGGCGAGGCCGAGCTCGGCGAGGCGCTGCGAGATGACGGCGATCACGCCCTCGACGTAGCGCTCCCGCTCGTCGCGCGCGACGAGCAGCTTCGCCTCGAGCTCCGCCGCGATCTCGGGCTCGAGCACGTGGAAGGCGAGATCCTCGAGCTCCTGCTTCATCCAGTAGACGCCGAGGCGATGGGCCAGGGGGACGTAGATGTCCATCGTCTCCTGGGCGACGCGACGCCGGGATTCCTCGCCCATGTGGACGATGGTCCGCATGTTGTGGAGCCGATCGGCGAGCTTGATCATCAGGATGCGGATGTCCTCGGACATCGCAATCAGCATCTTGCGGAAGTTCTCGGCCTGCTGCTCGCGGGCGCTCCGGAACTCGATGCGGGCGATCTTCGTGAGCCCCTCGACGAGGAAGGCGACCTTCGGGCCGAAGAGGCGCTCGATCTCCTCGCGGGTCGTGAGGGTGTCCTCGAGCGTGTCGTGGAGCAGGCCGGCGATGATCGTGTCTTCGTCGACGAAGAGGTCGAGCAGGATGCCGGCGACCTCGAGCGGATGGATCAGGTACGGCTCGCCGGAGAGCCGCTCCTGGCCGTCGTGGACCTTCGCGGTGAAGACGTAGGCGCGCTGGAGCCGCTGCAGGTCGACCTGGGGGTTGTAGTCCAGGAGGCGGTCGGCGATGTCGTTGAAGCGGAGCGTCGTGGGCACGAAAACGCCTGCGGTTCCGGGGAGTTATGAAGCGCCGGAGACTCGGGGAGCGTACCCGCGCGAGGCCGCCGGGGCAACGCGCGGCCAGGGCGACCCGCCGCGGCGCGCGCGCATTCGCTAGGCGGCGAGGCGCGAGCGCGCGCGCGTCAGGCGGACTGCGCCGCAGCGAAGGCCGCCATGACCGCGGCACGGCCGAAGCGGGGCAGGATCTCCGCCTCGCGCCCGGCGCGCACGGCGCGAATCACGAGCAGGACCTCGGCGACGGCGCGCTCGAGGTCGTCGTTCACGACCGCGAAGTCGAAGAGATGGGCCGCCGCGAGCTCCCGGTCCGAGAGGGCCATGCGCCGCTGGATCACCGCCTCGTCGTCGGTCCCCCGACCCCGGAGCCGCTCTTCGAGGACGGCGAGCGACGGCGGCAGCAGGAAGATCAGGCAGGCCTCGGCGATGCGCTGCTTGACCTGCGCCGCGCCCTGGACCTCGATCTCGAGCACGACGTCGCGGCCCGCGGCGAGCGGCCCCTCGATGGCCTGCCAGCTGGTGCCGTAGACGTTGCCGCCGTACTCGGCGTGCTCGAGGAAGCGGCCCTCGCGGACGAGCTCGCGGAAGGCCGTCTCGGTCACGAAGTGATAGTGGACCCCGTCCTGCTCTCCGGCCCGGGGCTTGCGCGTCGTATGCGAGGTCGAGAGCCGGAGCTCGGGATCGAGCTCGAGGATCCGGCGGCAGAGGGTCGTCTTGCCCGTGCCCGAGGGCGCCGCGATCACGAAGACGTGGCCGCGCGCGCCGTCGGCGCCTGCCTCCCCCCTTCCGCTCGCAGCGGCCTGGGCCGGCGCCGTCACGACTCGAGCTCTCCGTCGAAGTCGGGGGCGAGCCGCGTCGCGATCGTCTCGGGCGTGATCGCCGAGAGGATCACGTGGTCGCTGTCCGTCAGCACGATCGAGCGCGTGCGCCGCCCCTCCGTCGCATCGAGGAGCTTGCCGCGCTTGCTCGCCTCTTCACGCAGCCGGCGCATCGGCGACGAGCCCGGCAGGACGATCGCGATCACACGCCCGGCCATCACGAGATTGCCGTACCCGATGTTGACCATCGTCGGCCTCGAGACGGCCGGCCGCTCCCGCAGCGCGGGCTCCGCGTCGCCCCGCTCGCCGGCCGATCCCCGCTCGCGCGCGTCCCGGCTACTCAATGTTCTGTACCTGCTCGCGGATCCGCTCGAGCTCGGTCTTGAGCCCGACGACGTCCTGGGCGAGCGCCGCGTCGCTCGCCTTCGAGCCGACGGTATTCGCCTCGCGGCCGAGCTCCTGGAGCAGGAAGTCGAGCCGCCGGCCGACGGGATTCTCCGGCCCGCCGGCCCGGAGCGTGTCCTCGAACTGGGCGACGTGGCTGCGCAGGCGGACGAGCTCCTCCGTGATGTCGAGGCGATCCGCGGCGATCACGATCTCCTGGTGGAGCCGCGCGTCGTCCGAGAGGCCGACGTCGCGCCGGATCTGCTCCGCCCGCTTCTGGAGCCGCGCGCGCGCGGCCTGCACGACCTCCCCCGAGCGCGCCTCGAAGGCCTCGGCGAGGCGCATCACCGTCGCGAGCCTTCCCTCGATCTCGATCCGCAGCGTCTCGCCCTCCACCGCCCGCATCGCGAGCAGCCCGCGCACCGCCTCGTCGACCGCCTCGTCCACCGCGGCCCCGAGCGCCTCCGCGTCGACCTCGCTCTCGACGACCCGCGTGACCCCCGGCAGCGCCAGCAACGACGCCACGTCGAGCGCCCCGGTCAGGGCATGGCGGGACGAGAGCGTCCGGGCCGCCTCGACGTACTGCCCGGCGATCGACTCGTCGATCACGAGCTTCGCCGTCGCGGCGTTCGACGCGAGGTTGACGACGATCTCGACCTTGCCGCGGGCGAGCTTGCCCTGGATGCGCTGCTTCAGGGCGTTCTCCCGGTCCGCGAGGAGGCGCGGCAGCCGGATGCGCAGATCGAGATGGCGATGATTCACGCTGCGCGCCTCGACCTCGAAGGCGACGCCGCCCGACTCCCGCGACGCTCGTCCGAATCCGGTCATGCTGAAGATCACGAAGCCTCCATTCCAGAATCGTTCGATCGATCGGGGGAAGAGTTCGAAGCGGAGTCCAGAACCGGGTCCGGCTCCTCGAAGAGCCGCGCACGGAGCTCGGCGAGGGTCACGGCCGCGGTGCCCACCTTCGCGACGGCGATGGCCGCCGCGGCATTCGCGACGAGGCAGGCGTCGCGGAGCGAGGCGCCCGCGGTCCGACACGAAACGAGCGCCGCCATCGACGTATCGCCGGCGCCCTGGACGTCGTAGACCGCGAGCCGCTTCGCCGGGACGTCGAACACGTGCCCGTCGTCGCCGAGAGCACTGATCCCGTCCGCGCCCCGGGTCACGACGATCTCGGCGCCCGCGAGCTGCGACCGGAGCTTCTCGAGCAGCCGGACCCGGCTCTCGAAATCGTCGCCGCGACCGCCGACGGCGGCGCAGGCCTCGGCGAGATTCGGCTTGACGAGGCTGGCGCCGCGAAAGCGCTGGAGCTCGCGCTTCGGGTCGGCCGCGATCGGAATCCCGCGCGCGCGGGCCGTGTCGATCAGGCGGTGCGCGAGGCCGTCCGCGAAGAGCCCCTTGTCGTAGTCGGCCAGCACGACGGCATCGCACGAATCGAGCCGCTCGAAGATCGCCTGCTCGATCGCCGCCCGCTCGGCCGGCGAGAGCGGCGCGTCCGCCTCGCGATCGAGGCGCAGCATCTGCTGCGACCGGGCGACGACGCGCAGCTTGTGGGTCGTCGGCCGCTCCGGCGACTCGATCAAGCCCGCCGTCGCCAGCCCGATCGCGAAGGCCCGGGCGCGCAGGAGCGCCCCCTCGCGATCGGCCCCGATCGTACCGACCAGCTCCGCGCGAACGCCGAGGGACACGAGATTGCGCGCGACGTTGCCGGCCCCGCCGAGCTCGCAGCGCTCCTCCTGGACCCGCACGATCGGCACCGGCGCCTCGGGGCTGATCCGCGCGACCTCGCCGACCCGGTACTCGTCGAGCATGACGTCGCCGACGACGAGGACGCGCAGCCCCGCCATCCGCTCGAGGACGGTCTCGAGCCCTGCGCGTCGTGCTTCGCTCAAATTCGGCTTCCTCTCATCCAGCGCTCATCCCGCGCTCACCCCGCGCCCGCCGCCCGCTCGGCCGCGCGCGAGAGCTCGACGGCGAGCACCGGCTCCCCCGGTCGGCCGCGAAGATGCCACAGGAGCAATCCGGCCCGCTCCCGCCCGCGCCGCCGTGCACGGGCCGAGAGGGGCGCCGCGAGGGCGAGCAGCAGCAAGCCGACGACCCACCGGGCGGCCCGCAGCCGACGGACGTGGCGGGCCGCCCGGGGGCCACGCCGCACGACGAGGAATCGGTCGAGGGCGCGCTCGTACTCGATCCGGGTCGCGAGGGGCACCCTCGCCTTGCTGGTCGCCCCGAGCTGATGGGTCGCTCGCAGACC